>DAINRK010000202.1:5623-7695 GCA_036741855.1 Anaerolineales bacterium | reverse complement strand
CCACACTCATGCCCATCATGCCAACTGACGCGGGATTTGTCCCATGCGCGGCATCAGGAATAAGCATCTTTGTGCGTTTCTCATCGCCGCGCGATTTATGATAGGCGCGCATCATCAATACACCGGTGAATTCTCCGTGCGCGCCCGCGGCAGGCTGCAACGTCACGCCGGCGAAGCCGCCGATCTCTTTCAACCACTCCTGCAATTGATACATCAATCCCAGATTGCCCTGCACAGTTTCAATTGGCTGCAACGGATGTGTGAATAAAAATCCGGGCAATCTGCAAGTGTCTTCGTTGATCTTTGGGTTGTACTTCATCGTGCATGAGCCCAACGGATAATAGCCACTGTCCACACTGTAGTTGAATTTACTGAGATGCATATAGTGACGCACCACGTCCACTTCCGCAAGTTCGGGCAAAGGCAGGTCTGAGCGGAGAAGATGTCTGGGAGGCAGATCAATTGGCGGCACATCTGAAGCGGGCATCTTCACGCCCTTCCGCCCCGGTGACGATAAATCGAAGATAGTCGGTTCAACGATCTTTGGCGCAGCTTTCACAACCGGTTCAACAACAGCATCAGCCATTGCTCACCTCCGATAACACTTCAACAAGCGCCTCAATATTTTCCTTGCTGGTCATTTCAGTGAACGCGAGCAACAAGTGTCTTCTCAGCGGTGGATAATCCTGACCCAGGTCATACCCTCCGAGAATGCCATGTTCGAGCAAATGCGCGTTGATCTCAGCAGCAGGCTTGGGACACTCCAGGGTGAACTCATGAAAGAAAGGTTCCTTAAATGTGAGGCGAAAGTCGCCAAGTTTATTTAATTCCCGAGCCGCATAATGTGCCTTTTGATAACAGAGTTGCGCAACTTGTCGCAATCCACTTTTGCCAAGCAACGAAATATAGACGGCAGTTGCGAGAGCGAGCAGTCCCTGATTGGTACAAATATTGGATGTGGCGCGTTCGCGCTTGATGTGTTGTTCGCGCGCGGTCAACGTTAGGACGTAGGCGCGTTGTCCGCGATTATCAACTGTCTCGCCAACCAAACGACCTGCCATCTTGTGGACATATTGCTTGCGCGTTGTGAAAAAACCGACGCTTGGTCCACCGAACCACATTGGGATTCCCAGTGGCTGACCATCGCCCACGACAATGTCTGCGCCCATCTCACCAGGAGTCTTATACAATGCCAGCGCAATCGGATTTGCAACCACGCAGACAAGCGCGCCTTGCGAATGCGCGGCTTCGATGAGTCTTGTGTAATCAAAGATGCGCCCGAAGAAATCCGGATATTGGATGATGAGCAGGCATGTATTCTCATCCACTCGATTGGCCAGCGCATCAGGATTCGTCCCGATACCTGATTCTTCATTCCCAGCGGTATCCACACCCATTGCCTGTGTATAGGTGCGCACGACCGCGCGATACTGTGGATGCACACCGGGCGACATCACCACCTTATTGCGTTTCCCGCGGAACTGTGCATACGCGAGACTCACTGCTTCGGCTGTTGCCGTCGCGCCATCATAGTGCGACGCGTTGGAGACGTCCATCCCTGTCAGTACAGACATCAGCGACTGATATTCAAAGATGGCTTGGAGAGTTCCTTGTGAAATCTCTGGCTGGTACGGAGTATATGCCGTATAAAATTCGCCGCGTCGCAGGATATGGTCAACGACCGATGGGATGTAGTGGTTGTACATCCCCGCGCCGAGGAAGGAGATCAATTCGCCGCGCACATGTTCGTTCGAATTGGCGAGACCTGAAAGATGAGCCATGGCTTCCATTTCGGTGAGCGCGGGCGGCAGATCTAATTCGGGGAATCGATGTTTGGCAGGGACATCTTTGAACAAATCATCCAACGACTTGACGCCGATGGTCTCCAGCATTGAATCACGTTCTTTCGGACTAATAGGGATATAGGTCATGTTATCTCCATGTCACACCTGCACTTGCACGCAGGTGCAAGTGTTGCGAGAAGCCGCGAAGCGGCGACGAAGCAATCTCAACTAATCTTCAAATATACACTTACATAACAGCACGAGATTGCTTCGTGGGGCTAACGCCCT
>DAINRK010000202.1:0-5613 GCA_036741855.1 Anaerolineales bacterium | reverse complement strand
TGAATCACGTTCTTTAGGGCTAATAGGGATATAGGTCATGTTAGTCTTCTTGTCCTTTAATCTGCTAGCCGGTTAGTCCACTGTCGACGACCAGAAGACCAAGCGGCTAACGACGATTTGACTAATGTTCTCTTTCCTCACAATACTTCTCATACGCGGCGGCGGCCATCAAGTCACTTTCTGAGCTCCCTTCGAGTTGGATCATCCATGCCGCGCCGTAGGGATCGCTGTTGATCACCTCAGGTTTGTTTGGCAAATCTTTATTTACAGCCGACACTTTACCAGAGGCTGGTGCATAAATTTCTGCTGAAGCTTTGACAGACTCAACGGATGCGATTGGCTTGCCTGCTTCGATAGTTTCACCTTCATCAACAAAGATCTCAACGAAGACAATATCTGATAGTTGTGATTGGGCATAATCACTAATGCCCACTTTGCCACTATCTGCATCGAACCATTCATCTGATTTTGCATATTTGAAATTGGAGGGAGTATTCATAGGGTTGTCTCCTTTGTAGTTTCGTGCCTAACCGCCAAGGCTTGTAAAGAGTCGCCAAGGGTTTATGGTTGTGTAAAAATAACTCGTTAGATGCCATTCTTAAGGATAGGAACATTGAAATTGATGAGCCGACCAAGTTGTAGATGTGTCATCTTCAGATAAGAGATTAACTGAGCTTGATGAATAGCCGCAAAGCTCTCAACTGCTTTTAATTCAACCGGCAGAATTTTGGCAACCAATAAATCAAGCCTGCCTTCACCAACTTTTCGACCATTATATTCAACGGCGATTTTGACTTGCCGTTCAAAAGGAATTCTTAAATCATCAATCTCAATGCAAATTGCCTCCTCATATACACTTTCAATATACCCGGGTCCAAGAGCACGATGGACTTCAATCGCGGCACCAATGACTCTGCGCGCGAGCTCATCAGCCTCTTTACTAGGCTCAACTCTCTTAATAGCAGGGAAATTACTTGGCGTCTTCACAAAAGAATCTTGGCGTTTCTGGCGTCTTGGCGGTTATTAAAAAATAATTAAAAGCTAAAGGCGCACGAAATGGATCGCGCGCCTCTGTTATTGGACCTGAGAGATTATCCCTGTTTGGGGATTTACACCGTCGGTGTCTCAATTGAGACTTTCCAGAGTGATTCGGGAACAGGGTCCTTTGGCCTGAGAGATTCGTCTGGTTTCGCCTGTTCCAGACTTGCACCTTCGGCGCTCATGATGACTGAAGTCGTCGCTACATGAGTCTCTTCCCTGTTGTCCGTTAAGTTATAAGTCCATTGTATGAGCGAGGGGAATGAGAGTCAAGAGGAGAATTATGATAACTTCCGAAGTCTGGCAGATTTCGGAAGTCTTACTTCAATTTATTCTTTTGCGATCTTGCGAGTCCGTTTTGGTTTTGACGGGCCCTCTTCAGCTGGAGGTGCCGAAGATTCATCAATAGGTGGCAAAGGTGGCTCAGGCACCAGCGGTTCGTCAAACTCAGTCACGGGAGTTTCGGGAGCAGTTGGTGCTGGTGGAACAACCGGTATTAGTGGCGAAAGCATTCCGCCTCCACCTGGCATCAGCCCATTGAGTTTCGCAAAATAATCTTTGACGATTGTGTCATTATAAAACACGAGCGCAAGAATACCAACGATCATCGCGAAGACATTGCCGGTTAGAACACAGGCGATTTCAAAAACAGCTATGTAAGAGGATGGCTGTACAGGCTGCGCGGGATTGCTAAGAAGTTTCGCCGCGTAAATGAGTTCAAAGACACCGAGAATAGTTGGCAAGATGGTAAAGGGCACACAGATAACACCGATCACTGTTGCGAGCACCGTGCCTGAAGCAGCGACACCCCAAACCAAGTTAATAACCCCACTGGCAAGAGTCATCCACGCAATGACATTTACGAGGGTTGGTTTTTCTAAATAATTGGATTGAGCGTTCATATCTTTCTCCTAAAGTACAATGTGTTTCACTCTCATATACGTCACTTTGGGAGATGGGTTGCAGGTTTATATGCTTACACAGGGTCTGTGACCCTGTGGCTTCACTACCAAAACGGCGATCACAGATCGCCTTTGAGCGATTTGCTAGTCCAGTACCCCCGCGGCTTTCACATCTTTCAAATTTAACTGCAATGAAGTGCGCCCGTTATATTCATTGGATTCGAAGTGATATAACGCATCTACACGCGATGGAAGGGTAGATTGCAACTGCCCCATGCGAAAGCCAATAGAGTCGATGCTAACACCGCGTTCGTCCTCAAGGGTTAGTTTGAGATGTCTGCCTTCTGCGCCTACTGTGCGCGATGATTTAACTTTCACATTCCGCGAGACAAAGATCGCGTCAGGATTGCCATAACCTGTGGGCTCAAGATAAGCGAGATATTTCAGCACATCGTAATTCAAGTCTGAGAGCGGAACGACCATATCTGCAGATAAGGTTTGACGCAGGTCCTTTCCGGTGAGTTGATCTTCGGCTATTGATTTGAGTCGAGACACAAGTTCGGGCAAGTTTCTATTTTTTACTGTGAATCCCGCGGCTGCAGCATGACCTCCGTGACGGACGAGCAAGTCCTTGCATAAGTCAAGCGCATCGGTAATATGGAATTCAGGGATCGATCGACATGAGCCGCGCGTCTCATCAGCACCTTTTGCCGCGACAACCGCTGGACGATAATATGTTTCCGTTAATCGCGATGCTGCCAGCCCTACAACACCGGGATTGAAATCTTCATGTGCAGCGAAAAGCAGAAACGCGTTGGGATCCTCAGTCATGGCGATATGTTCTGCCTGCTCCTGCATGGTTTTGGTGATCGACTGCCTTTGGCGGTTTTGTATATCGAGCTGTTGTGCCAGTTGACCAGCGCGCATGAAGTCCTTTGTGGTGAGGAGTTCAAGCGATGCCAAGGCTGATTCAAGCCTGCCAGACGCATTCAAACGTGGACCAAGCATAAAGCCGATTTGCCCCGCAGTTGTTTTGTCGATTTTCATTTGTGCGACACCGGCCAGCGAAAAGAGTCCCTGGCGTTTGGTCTGGCGGATCTGCCTGAGTCCTTTGCGAACCAATGAACGGTTTTCGCCAACAAGCGGAGCAAGGTCCGCGACCGTGCCTAAGGCAACAAGATCGAGCAGGTCAGCAAGTTGTCCCTGACCGTTGTGAAGACTCGAGTTTCCATTCCCAAATAACGCTTCTGCGAGTTTGTACGCAATGCCCACCCCAGCAAGGTCTTTATCAGGATAAGAGTCGCCATGTTGTTTGGGGTTGATAACCGCGAAAGCAGGAGGCAGGCTGTCGCCGTCAGGGTGGTGGTGGTCTGAGATGATGAGGTCCAGCCCAATGGTCCGCGCGTGAAGCGCTTCGTTCGGTGAGCGGATACCGCAATCCACAGTGATGACTAATTTGACACCCTCAGCCTTGAGCGAATCCAGCGCATCGGGGTTGAGTCCGTAGCCCTCGTCGAATCGATTGGGGATATAGGCGCGCACATTCGCGCCCAATATTTCCAAAGCTTGTACGAGCAATGCGGTGGCTGTGACGCCGTCCACATCGTAATCCCCGTAGATGGCGATTGGTTCCTGATGATCCAGAGCGTAACGAATCCTATCCACTGCAGTCTGCATGCCGACCAGTTGAAACGGATCGTTATCAAATACAGGTTTGGCTTCTAAAAAGGCGCGCGCTTCTTCGTAGGATCCCAGGCCGCGGTTGAAAAGGACTTGCCTGAGAATGGGCGGGAATTTGATCAGAGATTCTTCGGCCTGTGCTGTCATCAGTGGAGCGATGACCCAGCGTTTATTGTGCATGATTTGACTAGCTTCTCTCCATTAGGTGTTTTTCAAAGCGACAATTACAAGACATAGTATAAACTGTGATTGGATAAGACTGCAAGTGTATAATTATGGTGACTGGAGGAGCCATGTACATTCTCAGACCCGACGAAAGAACAATGCCTGTAATGCTTTACACACAGGATACACTGGTGCGCGGGGAAGTAGTGGTACCAGAGAGCGTGCACCGCGTGAACATTTGGCTGCGGACGGATGGTGCACCCAAGTACATGCACATCCTCAAGTCGCAGGTGATCGTATTTGGTGGAAGCCCAGTCAAGCCGTTAAGTTATTCAGAACTGTATTTCCCTACTTCGCAGGTAATTGCCTTTCACACCCTGCCACCCACAGATGAACCAGTGGATTTTGATCTGGGAGAGACAGACCGCATGATGCAGGCAATGGAATTGTTGGTAGGTACCTTTGTGATCCGGGGAAGTATTCGCATCTCGACTCACACCGAGCTTCGTACCAGCCTCGAATTAGCGCGCGTTGAATGGATGTCCATGTATGATGCCGAGATTACAAATCCCCATTTGCCGCAGATGCCAGCTTTGCAAATACCGATGGTGATGGTAAATACAAATCACGTGGCATTTGGACTGGGGTAGGATGCGTGTGAAGGCATGGGGATATAATTTTGCAAATGGACATCACACTCACCACCCCAGGTTTGTTATTCCCTGCTGTTTCGCTATTGATGCTGGCGTATACCAATCGTTTCCTGACACTCGCTACGATCATACGTTCATTGCACGATCGATATCATGCCAGCCGTGACGAGAATCTGCTTGGGCAAATTGCAAACCTGCGTTACCGTGTATATCTGATTCGCAACATGCAGATCTATGGCGTGTTGAGTCTGATTTTTTGCGTGATCAGCATGTTTGCTCTATTCGCGGGATGGGTCACCGGCGGGCAGTGGAGTTTTGCGATTGCCATGATCCTGATGATCGTATCACTGGGGATTTCTCTGCGGGAACTGCAAATTTCCGGTGGGGCGCTGGATCTTCTATTGAGGGATATGGAAAAGCATGAAAAGTTGGGTTAGCTGAAATGTCTGCCCTGCCTTCGCGGAGTAAAAAAGCAAGCACTATCTTTGTTGGAACTTATACAGAGCCCAAAGGGAGTCGGAGTGAAGGGATCTATGTCTATCAAATGGATTCGACTTCCGGTCAACTTAGGTTTGAACGCTTGATTAAAGGAGTTGTTAATCCATCCTTTCTAGAAATCCATCCCCGCCAGAATTTTCTCTATGCCGTGAATGAGGTGGAAAGCTTCCATGGACAGGCTGGGGGAGGAGTAAGCGCATTTTCCATCAATTCCAGGTCTGGTGAATTCACACTTCTGAAAGAACAGATTTCGCACGCCGCGCATCCGTGTTATGTGAGTATCGAGCAAACAGGTCGATTCGCCCTGGTCGCCAATTACACCGGTGGAAGTGTTGCCATGCTTCCAATCAGGACAGATGGCAGTTTAGGCGTTGCTACAGATGTCATCCAACACTCAGGCTCGAGTATTCATCCGGAACGCCAAACGGGCCCACATGCTCACTGCATTCTCCCTGACCCAATGAACCGCTTTGCCATTTGCGTTGACTTGGGCATGGATAAACTCATGATCTATCAAATGGATCTGGAGCATGGGAAGTTGCAGTTACATCATAAGGTAAATGTCCATGCAGGCGCGGGACCTCGCCATCTAACGTTCCATCCTAATGGGCAGTATGCCTACCTGATCAATGAATTGGATTCCACAATCATTGCCTACCGATATCATTCTGAAGCTG
>DAINRK010000201.1:3800-7710 GCA_036741855.1 Anaerolineales bacterium | reverse complement strand
GTAGGTTTCATACAAGTAATCAAGGAATGCCCGCTCGGCAAGCCAACCCGTCGCCTTCATGTTGGTCGGGAGTTCGATCCCGGCCAAGTTAAAGGCCCTGCCGCTAACCTTAACGTTTACTTCAGTGCCATCGACGGCGCGGGCTAATGTCTCATAGTCCCTGTAAGAGCGACCTGAGGTGAGAATAAATTTTCCTGCATGGGCCAGAGCGTCGGATTTGTTCACTTTTTCAGGATCGTACCATCGCAAGGGATCATACCAGCCATGAGGACAGTAACTAATCTTCTCTGGAGGTAGAGACAAGAGCCGCTGGTATTGCTCAACCTCACCCGGGGTAAAAACCACCACCTTTGAGACTGAACGCAGTCCAAACCTCGCCAAGCTGATAAAGTGACTGAGAACGCCGCGAATATTGAAGGCGAGGATGATCAGCGGGGGGTGTTTCTGACCAAAGATTCTACGCCATACAGCATAGGGGAATCCATTTTTGCCTTCCCAGGCTATTACCAGGTCATAGTGTGTTTTCCGAGTCTTAAGTAGGGCCTGTAATCCGGATCGCCAAAAGGCAGGGTAGTAGTTAAACATCTTGCCCCACTTTTGAAAGCGGTCTACTGCCCCGGTCGCGACTAGAAAATCTACTTCATCATTGTTTGAGGGTAGGTACTTCCACAACCACCGGTCACCTGGCTTTACCTCATTATCAAGTAAGCATAGAATCTTCATCTGGACTGAATCTTTTCCTGTCGGCCGGAATGGTCTCTCTTCGATCATAAACGCTGCGCAAACCATTCAATCTAATTCTCATTAGATCATAGAACATCTGCCATGTATCTTGCAGAATAGAGATCCGGCTATCCGGATTAAAATACCAATTGATTGGCACCTCAGTAACACGATAGCCATACCTAAGCGCAAGGTAGATAACCTCAACATCAAATGTCCACCCAGAAATTGTTTGATGCATAAAAACATCGCGCGCAACCTCGCGCCGAAAAATTTTAAAACCACATTGAGTATCATCGAAACCCGGAACGGCTAACAACCGCACTATCGCATTAAAAACGCGGCCAGTGAAGTGTCGATGAAAAGGCTCATTATATCGTCTAGCACCAGGGGCTTCCCGACTGCCTATAACAATATCATAACCAGCTGCACAAGCAGGCAGAAAATTTTCTATCTCAGCGATTGGCATAGAAAGATCTGCATCACAAATAAACAAATATTCACCTCTTCCATGCAACATTCCCTCGCGCACTGCGGCGCCTTTACCTTTGGAGCTATGCAAGACAATAATATTGTCAAAATGGCGGGCGTAAGACTCTGCAAGTTCGGTAGTTCGATCCTGACTACCATTCTCTACGATTAGAATCTCTATTGCAAAAGTAAGAGTCTGCATCCAAGCAGTGATTTTCTTTATTGTATCGGGCAATCGACGTTCTTCGTTATAGGCAGGGATAATGATGCTAAGTTTTGGATAATGGATGGGAACACTTGCACTTATATCATTCTTTTCTGACATATTCATGTATGACATTTTTTGTCTCCCTTTGCCTCACCGGTGAATTTTACAATTGGAAAGAATATTCATTCCCGGAAATCAAACGGAAGAGCAAAGCGCTAAAAAAACAAAAAAATCAATTGACAAAATGTTTCCCGATTATTAGCATGCAAAAATCGTTGTTTGAGGGTAGATATTTCCGCAGCCACCGGTCACCCGGCTTTACTACATTATCAAGTAAGCATAAAATCTTCATCTTTAATATCGCAATATTTCTCTAGAAGAATTTCTGAGCACTTCCTCGATGTGCTTGTTAATAGTTTCGGCAGCCAGATCGTGACCAAGCTGATTCCAATGGGTATCTAAAGGATAGTACAATTCTGTGCCCAAGCCCGCTTCTTCCCGAAAGATCGGGGTCAGGTCAAGAAAGCGGATATGGTTCTCTGCGGCGAATTCAGCCATCAGGCGGGCTTGATCATGCATATGTTGGCGGACGAGTTCCGGGGTTGCTGTTTTATTCCGAAATTGTAGGAATCCTGTATCATCCAGTTCTATTGCGGAGACGTCAGTAAAGACCTGTTCAGCGGTTTCGGGATCATTCAAGTAGGGTAGATAGACATGTTCCTTAGACGGCACATACACTAACAGGAAATGAGCTCCTGCTGCTTCACTTATATCCTGCATCTGCAAAATAATCTCGCTCACTAGGCGATAATTTTGCGAGGCTGCAATCTCTTCTTCGCTTAGAGATAACCAAGAGATATAGGATGAGAAAAACACCATCTCAAGTTCTTTATGATTAATCGTTATCATAATTGGATAGCGATACGTTGGCATGGCCGCGGCTGCAGAGCCACTCGACATCCTCTCTTGCCAGGCTTCAACGCTCTGGCTAAGGATATATCTTCCAAAACGGAATAAGATAAATGGATTCGCTTGTTCATAGGAAGCGGCATCATATAAATCATTCCCCTCGAAATAAGCCAATATCACCCATTGGGGCTGCTTATTCAAGCCATATTGCCGCAGCACCTTTAACTCGTCCTGGGGTCCAAAACCTACATCTCCGAGGTTCAGCACATCACTTCCAGAATACTCAGCCAGATTTTGCGGCCAGGGGGACCCAACGCCGCTGGCTCTGGTGAACGAGTCGCCCAGGGCAACAATGTCATATGTAGCTTTCTCCGGCGGAGAATTCCGGAAACCTAGTTCGTCAGTTATCATATGAACATTAGCTACCACCTGATCCTGATCAGGCGACAAGGGCACGATTTTTCCCCGCATATAATAGTATAGATCGCCGTCAGATTGTCTTAAATCATAGGTTTCGTCGATGAAGGCCTTTACACGGCGTGCCGGCGGATTAACTCTTACCTCGGGTGGGACCGAATTGGGGAATGCCCGCATCAGCATTTCCACCAACCCCAGCGCCATGGCCAAACCCAATAAGACCAGAACAATGTTTCCGAGAACAGGTACAAAGCGACTCTTTTTTCCGAGTTGTTCCTTCATCTAATTATGCTCTACTGAAAAAGAGGGATTTCCTTGTCTTTTTCCTGAAGTTTACGATAGAGATCCTCGGCAATGAGCATGTGTCCTTTGGCATTCGGGTGCTTATCCCAGTAGGCCACCACTAGAGATTCTAAGTCCTGGTTATCGTATGCGTCGGAAAGGTCCAAGACTATAAAACCGGATTCCCTGGCCACACGAGCGAGGTGGACAATTTCCTCGTGTCGCAACGGTTTCTCTAAAGTCGGCATGAAGATCCACACGGGCAGAATACCATGCGCCCGAGAAACTTCTACAATACGTCGATACGTCCACGAGAGGATCTCGGTCCCGACCGGTTGTAGAAGTCTTTCGGCTTCGACTTTCGTCGCTCCAGGCTCGACCCCCGCCCGGCGGGCCACCTCAAGCAGGTCTGGATACGGAAGTTCAGCCCCAACCGACATTCGATCAGCAAGGTACAAGACCACAGCCTCCTCTTCGCGTTGATGGGCCATAAAGAACATGGCGTTCGGTTGAAAGGCTAGTGCCTTTTGTTCCAGGACCATTAGATTCTGGATAGCAGAATAGCCGGGAACGGCGAAGTTCAGGATTTCATATTTGTTATATAGGCTTCCGGCATTCTCGCTATTCAAGCGATCCTCCAACAGCGGCTCGAATCCTTCGTCATCGGCAACGCCATATCCCATCACGAAAGAGGGACCGGTCAGGGCAATGCGATAAGTGCCAGGAGCGGGAATTCTCTCGTAATCCCGATCTCGCATCCCCCAGCGATTGATACTTAACTTTTCACCATGGAAGGAAATGCTAGTTGAGGGAACGAGCTCTACAATAAAGTTGTCACCCGTTTGCCGGGCTGCCTCGGTCTCAGTAAGGGTGGGCCAATCGGATGGCCGCTTCGAATAA
>DAINRK010000201.1:0-3790 GCA_036741855.1 Anaerolineales bacterium | reverse complement strand
ACCGCGCTGGAGAAGCGCGGCCTCCCGGTCACTGAGCCTGTTCACCGTCAGATCACTGATTAATTCTTGAGTTTCGCCCCCAATTTGACTGTAGATCACCGGATTCCCGATAAGGAATAGCAGTACGATAGCGCCAACAGTCACAGCGTTAAACCCGAATGAAGTGGGCTGCTTTAGATTCTTTTCGGTCTTATTATCTGCAAGCGAGCTAATCCAAATCACCAGGCCAAACACCACTGTAATTATCAGAAAGACCAGGAGCAATACGGCAATGTTTTCCGGGGTAACTTTCACTACCGAAATCAGAGCAATCCAATCCCGGATAGAATCGCTGCTCCATAGTGACCAGAGGACAGTCATCACAGTGAAGGTGACCGCTGTACCGAGTGCCCGTGCAGCAATGTCCCCAGCGGTCATGTAGCGCTGTCCTAAGGTCCGTTTTCGGCCGCGCCTGGACTCATAGAGTGTATTGACTACCACCAAACATGCCAGAATAAACCAGAAAAGCATATCCGGAGCGGTGAGAAGGAATGTACCCCGGAGCCAGAACCATTGATAAGCGTGAAAAAACCAGGTCAGAAAAAATACAAAGGCGGTCGCAAAAATAAGGCTCTTGTTGGCTCCCCACTGCCTGATCCTAAAGTAAGTGGGGTAATAAAACACCTTTAACATGAAATCTTTCCAATAGATATTGATCCGGCGCCATAAATCGGTGAAGCTGGAGGCCAGGAAGTAGAGAAGGTGTGTTTCAGGCAGGTTGAAACCAAACAGGTGCAGAATTCCAATGATTAGGTGAAACTGTCCGGAAATCCGGAGGTAAAGGGCAAAATTGGTGATTAGAAAGCGGACCAGCTCAAGAGTATTGGATACATCGCCCGGCGCAAGCATAATGTAATAATTGATGTAACGGTATAGGATTAGGTGGATCACTCCCCGGAGCATCCACTGCAGGCCTCTCTGATAAATCTGGTGCTGGTCCTCGTTGTAATACGTCCGGCGAAATGTGCTGTAATCTACAACTGGAAAAAAAGGAAAGACGACATTTGGCAATAGAAAGAAATATGAAAGGCTACTGGTCAGAGTCGGCGTCGCCTTACTATGCTTGAGATCATACATGTATATGATCAACCGGAACATAAACATCGAGGCCAAAACTGGCCAGATGACATCAAGCGAGGAGGATTGTATCCAACCTGCCCGTAATGCAGCCAGTGCAGTGCCTGCCACGAGCAGTATCACTACCCGGGCGTTATAAGAGATTGGAAGGTGACAGATTCCGATGAGACCAAGACCAATACCTATTAACTTAATGCCATTTACGAAACCAAGGATTCCCGCAATAGCGGCGAGGGAGATAAAAAGGAAGAAAGGTAGGCGATAGTGGGAAGGAAGAAAATAATGAATCAGAAAACCATAGAAGGTTAACAACATAAGGTTCTGATAGAGCGCTTGGTTCTCCAAATGGAAGAGTCGAACCACAAATACCAGGAGTCCAAGCTGAAAGGCTATACTTAGAAACCGGCTGATCTGGAGCTTGTCCAGGGTGAGCAGGTTCGGCCAAAGGCCTACATTTCTACCATCCGCAGACGAGGCCGAGATCGTGCCAGTCGTCAGAATGCTAAATCCGATCGAGGCCAGCGCAAGATGTTTGGCCCCAAATTCTGGCAAGCCGTTTATGACAAGCAAGTCAGCGGCGAAGACAACTGCAATCGTCGCTAACGCAACCTGAAACCACTCACTGATATAGCGCTGCCTGGCGGATGAGATCCAAACAACGCCAGTAACGAAAACAGCGAACCCACTCAGGGCCAGGGAGACTTGCCTCGGGCCGATGCCTCGCGGGCCGCCGAAGTTTAGAAGATCAGCAGCTACAGCTATAACCGTAATGGCGGCACCCGTCAAAATAAGCGTTATGGGCAGAAGCCGGTTCCACCGATTGCTTCTGGATAGTATTCGTTGCACAGTCAGATGTCTCCTCTACATCTTGGAACTGACAAGCTGAGCAATGTCGGAGATGGTGTCCAAATAGTCGATCATTGTCTCATGTGCCTGGATTTGTATCTGGAATCGTTGTTCGAGAAATGCCACTAGCTTTATTGTGGCAAGCGAGTCGAGAATTCCTCCAGTAATGAGCGGGGTCGAGTCGGTCAACTCCGCAGCGTTCTCCCCAGGGAGAAATTCTTCAAGGATATACCCTTTTATGATCTCTTTTACTTCTTGCATTGTCAGTTTTTCTCCATTAATGTTCGTCATAATTGTCACCTTTCTATCTTAAAGCTTGAATTTAGGTTGAGGTCTGGCCCATAACCAATCAAGGCTGACTGAGGAGATTGCGCGTCTCGATAAGCGCTTTTATCTTTTCCGCCACAAATTCATGACCAGATTGATTCCAATGACCATCCTCTGGAATAAGCATTTCTTGAGGATCAAAACCTGGCATTGATTCAACATCTAATACCAAAAAACCTTCGGTTCGCAGTGTGTCAATGAAGTCTTTGTAATTTTCTGTTGTTGGGCTATCCCACCACCTGTCCGTAGCCACGATCATAAACTTTGCTTTCCTCAACGCGGCGATATTTCTCATTTCATCGATTAGAGTTATCGTCAGCTTAAACGGTTCACTTTTGGCGCTAAGGCCGGATACTGGCGAGTTCGCGTGATCAGAATTAACCTTTAGCTTACTGTAAAAGGAAAGCAAGTCAAAATATCTTTGAACGAGAAAATAGGCGAGGGCAGAGCGCTGCGATAGAGAGTATACAAATCTTCCCCGCGGACTAGTTTTTGGAACCGGATAACCTTTTAGGACAAGCTGGCCTTTCTCTAACACAAATTTTGGCTTATAGTAGATTGTGCTGACAATCTCCCGATCGTTGTCACCCACATCATTACCAGCAACCACTAATATGACAAGATCAGCTTCGTATTTAATGCCTTCACTCCTATACCAGAGCAATTCCTGGTCAGTGCTGTAACCCGAGACACCGGCATTAATCACCTCAGCATCCAGTGATGCTTCAAGTCGTTGTGAGAATCGCTCTGATTCTTCTACACCGTAACCCCATGCAAATGAGTCTCCAAGCACTAATATGCGCTTGAAATCATTTTGACGTTCGTACGAGTGCGTGCGGTCGCGTAAACCATTTTGATTTATTCGCACAGCGGTACGAAACTGCGGTGTTTCAAAGATACCCTCTTCCCCGGGTTCGTGAGCCCATCCCAGTAGAGAATCATATTTCCAAAAGCGATCTCGTTCTGGACTGACATACATTGGCTTAAAATCCATGAGCCGCAGTGCTATCTCACTCAGAAATAACGCAACGAGAGTGGAAATGATTATCAGAGATACATTAAGCAGTATGCCGCGGCTATTTATTTTCACTATGATTGCAGTTTTTCTGGCTTGCTGTGGCGGGTCCGTCACAGCTGATTGGTGCCGCACTATCGATCCTTGACTCGAGTTGCTTGCCAGATCACAATACCCATGACACTGAGTAGAAGAAGCGCGACTGGTAAGAGAGCCATTGTGAACGGAGATATTGGATCGTTGGCTTCGTTACGAGGCGTTTGGCCCTGAGGGTTAGCTGGCCCACTGTTAAGCGTACTAGTGGGGGTTGACAAAGGCTCAGAAGTGTACGTTGCTGGCGCTAAGGTAGGCGGTAACAAAGTCTGAGTCGGGACTTCCTGGATCGCGGTCTGTTTTGGTGCAAGTTCGAGCGTGCGCGTGGAATAGAGCAGGGTCCTCATCGACGTATCGCCCGCGCCAGTCGGTACTGCCAAGACAACAACCATT
>DAINRK010000200.1:0-7773 GCA_036741855.1 Anaerolineales bacterium | reverse complement strand
TTCGCGACTCACCAAAACGCCACCTGCTTCCAATTTATCGAGTTGTTTCTGAATCGGAAATAGATCTGTCTCATAGAAACGAGCAATTTCCCGCGCATATCCTTCTCCCCGCGCGTAGATATAAATGAGTACCCTCTCCGCATTTTTTGAACCGAGAATTACTTCTATCATGGTTTTCCTGTGTATTACTGACATACAAAATAGGTCATATGACTTACTTTATAAGTCATTATATCATATAAAACATGGAAGCAATTGTCTACTTGGCACTTAAACAATTCTGCCTCCTTCATTCTAGTAAAGAAAGAGGCAGGAAAAGTAGAGATAGTTGCTCTACGGCTTCAATCCCTCAAGTCTACAGTCTGCGTGACACAGGTACCTTTCACGTCTTTTTCGGTACAAAGCATGATAATAGCACGCATTTTATTTCCACCCGAGGCCCATTTGAACGGCGGACTAGCGACATAACCAGCCGCTCCTGGATCGAGAGGAGCAATATTTTTGGCAAGCACACAACGGACGCGCAGATCAAACGCGTTGAGCACATGTTCAACCGAGTCGTTGTTCTTCTGGTTTATTACTTTGATATAGACCGAACGGAATGGAACACTGCCAGTGTTCACAACGTCAAAAAGGGCAAAATCCTCTCCCTGGCAAGTGTCAAACTTTTTGAAGCTCACGTTGAAATAGGGAGCCGCGGTAGGTGAAGGACGGGGAGTAAATTTTGGCAGAGCGGTTGTATCTCCAGTGATGGAGATATTCTGTGCTAACAGGTAGCATTGCTCTTCGGGCTTTTCAGAGTTTCTGACAAACCAGTAACCTGCCCCCAGGTCTTTGGCGACAACTTCCAGCATCTGCCCGGCCTGGTAGGTAGCCACCAGATCATAATTCCCGGCGGGGCCGACGCGGCAGTTTGTCTCGCGCAGCACTTCGGCGATTGGAGGTTTAGGGGTGGCGCTTGGTTCAGGAAGCGGCGTTTCGGTGGCTGTCCCAGTGGGTGTTTCGGTAGCCACGACTTCAGTTTGTGTGGCAGTCAATTTGACGGTGGCTGTGGCATTTGTCAGCGGTATAACTTCGGCCGTTGCGTTTCTGTTGGGCATGTTGCAGGCCGAAAGGATCAATACCCCAATCATCAATATATAAAAAAGCCGGAAAAATGTCCTGCGCATATCTCTTCTTGAATGATCCACTTTATACCCAACAGAACTTCTACTAGCGAAAACTTCTTAAATACAATGACGGAAAAATACATCACATAACGTATATTTCCGTCATTATACTCTGGGTTCACCCAACGAGTTATTACTACAGTTTATCTTCCCCACCCGCTACTCTCAGGCATGGGAATTGGCTCTGCGTTCTCCCAACCGTTCTTGCGCAGATATCCCTCCAAAGTAAGCAAACCCGGATGGAGTTTACGAAGTGCAGGGATATCCGCATCATAGCCTTCGCCGTTGAAGAAGTTGAACGCAGCCTTAGCTTCTTCTTCAGGTGCCCAGCTTTGTCCGGATGGCGCGGCAAGCGTCACGGGGCGACCAATCACTTTGCTGAACACTTCGACAGTTTGACCTTCGGTTAATTCATCACCAGCCAATTCGATTGTTTTGCTAAGATAGTCTTTTTTGTTTGCAAACGCCAGCGCAACAAAGACGGCAATATCTTCCACGGCAATCGTTTGCACACCTTTTTCAGGGCGCAGACCCATGCCCGTATAGGTGCCGCTCAATATATAGGCGCGCCTCCAGTTGTTATTATCCATGAATGCTACAGGACGCAAAATGGTGTAGGGTACATCGAGCGTATGAAGGTATTGTTCAATGACCCATTTGCTGTCAAAATGTTTTTGTCCCATGCCGCGATGGGCGGAGCCAACAGATGAATAAACAAGGTGTTGAACGCTCGCGGCTTTGGCTGCATCCGCAACGTTCTTGCCCTGTTTGATTTCGCCTTCATATTGAACGTTGGGTAACCAGTAATTCTGCACACTGAAGACACCATATGCGCCTTTGAATGCTGCATCGAGCTCAGCGCGGTTATCCATGTCACCAGGGACGATCTCAGCGCCAAGTGCTTTCAATTCCTGCGCGGCGGGCTTGTCCACATCCCGAGTTAAGGCACGTACCTGCCAGCCTTCGGCTAAAAGTTTTCTTGCGACGGCTCCGCCCTGTTGTCCAGTTGCGCCGGTGACTGCAATAATTTTATTGTTCATTTTCTACCTCTATCGTTTTAGATTTTTGTTTTTGTGCGATCTGATAACTTTCATGTAGTAGAGTGATCGCTTGCTCCACATCAGTTTCCTGTCGCAGATAAAAGCTCACCCAACCAGTCTCAGGCAAAATGTGGTGAGGTTGTGCGCGCCCCGCAGCGACGATCTCATTGCGTACTTTTTTCGGGAACGGAATATCCACCAGGTGATCGCCATGGATATGCCCGATCTCACGTTTGCCGATTGCATACTCCACGCCGCCGAACCGATGAGGCTGAACCGTCACACCCGCCCATGATGTGAGAGCCCTGGTAATGAAGGCTTGTGCGCCGCGTACACTCATTCTGATCTCTTTCCTGTCAAATAGTTTGAACTCTAATGTTATTGCGCATCAAAGAGACAGTCAACCGGTTACGACCTAGCCTTTAGACTGGTTTTCCCTCCTCTTAACGTCTAACCTGGAATATTATTTGAGATATTTTGCCAGAAAATCGATGATGATTTGATTGATCTCATCGAATGTCGGTGTGGCAGAGCCATCTGGCGCGGTGAGGGAATGACCTGCATTTTTTACGATCACCAATTGTGCGGGCACGTTTGTTTGCACCAACCGGTCATATATCAATTGCGTTTGCTCAAAAGGAACCACTTCATCTTGATCACCATGGATCAATAAAAAAGGTGGATCATCAACTGTCACATGAGTTATTGGGCTGGCCAACACAATGTTATCTTCTCCGAACCCAATCCCTCTCATTGCTTCGATATCGGCGTTCGGGAAATTTCGGGTAAGGTCAGTGACGGGAGCCATAGCAATCACTGCCTGCACACGGCTGGATTGATCAAGGTACTCGCCCACATCCCAGCCCGCGCTGCCGTCCGATGTTCCAAGCAATGAAACAAGATGCCCTCCAGCGCTCGGTCCCATCGCGGCAATACGATTTGGGTCGAGGTTGTATGCACCAGCATGCGCTCGTAAAAAACGGATCGCACATTTGACGTCTTCGATCATGTTTGGGAATTTCCCCTCAGGATACAAACGATAATTGATCGAAACGAGGAGATAGCCTTGTGACGTCATCTGGTCTGCAAACATGATTGCTTCAGACTTGTCACCATGCATCCAACTGCCACCATGCACATAAGCCAAAACCGGCCAGGGTCCGCCTGAATCAGGGAAATACATGTCCATTTTCTGGAGCGAAGCGCCCGTCATGCAATAGGCAAGATCCGCTAACGCCTCGCCATACAATGTAAAAGGATTTGGCGAAGGAAGCAGCGTGTTAGTTGGTTGTGGAGTCGGTTGTGGGGTTGATGTTTGCTTTGATGAACACGATAAAAAAATAATCAGTAAAACAAATGTCAGCAGAAACATTTTCGTATTTATTTTTAGACAGATTTTGATCAGTTTACTCCTTGAAAGATCTAACCATAGGTCAATGTCGATATAAGGGACCAGTCGGTCATCTATACAATAATGCCACCCAAGTGTTGTATATAATTTTACCTTCCAAAGTGAATCACATAGAGATTACTAACCCCATACTTAATTTTGAAAATCAACAGATGAATTGCAGCCTAAACATGATAAGTCTCATGATGACTTGCCATATTATAGCGGCGGCCAGGGCACGGAATATCTGTCGCGGGGCCGGCGAGGGAAAACCCCTCTTTTGATAATGGATTCTGCCCGGGCGAGGAGTGCGGAGATCTCGCGCGGGCTGAGATACCCTTCAAGATCCGCGAGCACACTCGGACCTAATGAGAGGCGGGAGAGCAGGTCAGCCGGAATCTTTTGCCCACCGAAATCCCAGAGCACAGTCCGAAGTTTGTTATCTTCATGGAAGCAAATCCCATGATCGATCGCGAAAAGTTTGTGCGTGCCTTCTTCAAAGAAGACATGACCACCTTTGCGGTCAGCGTTATTGCACAACAGGTCAAAGAGGACAACGGGCTTGAGAAGTTCCTTGTCTTCCTCTGAAAAGCTGAAATAGTGATATTCGGGGTCATATTCAATATACTGCTGGAGGGAACCTGTTCCATGCGGACCATCTTTGCGAAGCGTGGTGAATGGGACAAAGTGAAAGCCTAGACATTCACTGACGATGTACGCCGCAACTTCGCGTTGGGCCAGGGTATGGCTGGGGAAATCCCAGAGAGGCTGTTCGCCGCGTGAAGGTTTATAGACAGCCGGATAGGTTGCATCCTGATAATGAACATCCACAAGGAACGTGTAATTGGATCCAAGCATGAATTGGCCCTTGATTTCAAAGGTGCCCCGTGTCAGTGCATTTTTAAGGTTTGTGAAGTCGGTTGGGGTCATTTAAAAGTGTTTTGCCTGCTACCACGTCTCGTCGAGTTTATCCGCATAATACTGAATGGCACGTTGATAGCGAATCAAACCTTCGTCCTTTGACGTTTCGGCAAGACTGTTTAAAAGTAGTTCCATCGCTTTTGCATGTTCGCCGAGATTGTAATACGTCATCGCAAGGAATGTTTTGTATTCGTGTCGCTCTGGAAACAATTCGATGGCGCGCTGAAACGTTTCCTTTGCTTTTTGATATTCACCGATGCAGCGATAGGTGCTGCCCATGCCAAGCAGCGCGCCTTTTAGATCATCGCCGCTCAGGCCTTCCTGAACGGCCTTTTCATAAAACGGAATGGCTTCACGCTCCAAACCGAGCAGGTCATGTATCCATGCATATTGATAATTCACTTGGGAGTCGTTCGGGAATTCGGCATGCAATTCAAGGAGTAGTATACGAGCTTCCTCATACTTTTCATTTTCTCGTAGTTGGATAGCGGATAGAAGGCTTTCTTGTGAGCTATTCATGAAACCACTTATCCATTATATATGTTCTGGACATATACGAATTACACCCCAGCTCGGTGATCGCAAAACCCAAGGTTTAAAAATTCACGGCGAATTGGGATTTCATTACTACGAATGACTGTAAACCAATGATCTAAATCATTCATCAAATCGTCAGGGACACTTATTTTCCCACCTATTCTTTTCAGGCACATCTGCAAAATCAAAAATCGTGGCATCCAATGACCGAAGCCAAAAACAAACATTTTGGTTTACATTTGCCATGTTCTTAATGCATATGCCCGTTCTTCTTGGGACAAAAATGCCCCTCAGGCTCTATCGGCTGTCCACACTGGGGGCAGGTCGGACGACCGCGCGAGACGACTTCCACACCCCAGCGCGCCAGCATCCGCACCTGTGTGCGCGACGCCCAAAAGCGGATCACTGCCGCCGTCTCGGGATCATCCTCTTCCGTCAATATTTCTTTAACAAACAATACGACCAGGTCGCGGTCCTTGTCATAACCCAGTCCGATTTCACCGACGCGGAAGAGTGGATCTACGGGAGGATTAATGCGCATCACCTCTTCCACATAATCGCCCGAGGCTTCCTGAACATCCGGGTTCTGCTCATTGATCTGTGAAAGGAATTGTTCAACGCCAATGGCAAGTGAGTGCAGTTGTGTTTTTTCAATGATCACAGTGATCGTGCGCTGGTCCTGATAGGCTTGCAGATAGAATACCCGTTGGCCTGGATTCCCGATGGCATCCGCGGTGATATGGTCGCATGGATCAACGTCAATTTCAAAGCGGGGCATATGTTTCCTTCTTTCGAGCGAGTATACCATTTTCAACTGTCATTGCGAGCGACCCGCTTCGCGTGTTGCTTCGTCGGCAACAAACGCCTCCTCGCAATGATATAGTAGCAAGTATAATTTCCTCATCGACCAAAGGAGAGAGTTATGTACGATAAGACAAAATTAGATGAGCTGAAAGACTCGCTTAAAAAATGGGAAGAGACTTCTTTGCAAAAGGCGTTGTCCTCTTTGCCTGAACGCGCCGATGAATTTATAACGACATCTTCCGAACCGATCAACCGGCTTTACACTCCACTCGATATTGCGGATTCAGACTACGCCTCCTCGCTTGGACTTCCGGGTGAGTACCCGTTCACGCGCGGAGTCCATCCGACGCTTCATCGCAGCAAGCTCTGGACCATGCGCATGTTCGCGGGCTTTGGCACCGCGGAGGAAACAAACTTACGCTTCAAATATTTACTGGATCAGGGTCAAACTGGTTTATCCATCGCGTTTGATCTGGCAACGCTGATGGGCTATGACACCGACCAGCCGGAGGCATTGGGCGAGTTTGGGAAATGTGGAGTGGCCGTTTCTTCATTGAAAGACATGGAAATTCTGCTCGATGGCATTCCGCTTGAGAAAGTGTCCACGAGCATGACGATCAACTCGCCTGCCGCAATCATCTGGGCGATGTATCTTGCAACCGCGGAGAACAGGGGTGTTCGCCTTGACCAACTACGCGGCACGATCCAAAATGACATCCTCAAGGAATTCATTGCACAAAAGGAATTTATCTTCCCGCCTGAACCTTCTATGCGGCTGGTTGTTGACACGATGGAATTCGGCGCGCAGAAAGTCCCTCAATGGAACACGATTTCCATTTCCGGATATCACATCCGCGAGGCAGGCTCTACCGCCGCGCAGGAACTGGCGTTCACTCTGGGCGATGGCCTAGAGTACGTCCGTTGGGGCATCGAGCGCGGCATGGATGTGGATGACTTCGCGCCGCGTCTTTCCTTCTTCTTTAATGCTCATAATGACTTCTTCGAAGAGATCGCCAAATATCGCGCAGCGCGACGCATTTGGGCGCGTGAGATGAAGGAAACGTTCAAGGCGAAAAACCCACGCTCATGGTTATTGAGATTCCATACACAAACGGCTGGAGTTTCACTTACTGCTCAACAGCCTGAAAACAATGTGGTGCGCGTTGCCATTCAAGCTCTTGCTGCAGTCCTTGGCGGCACGCAATCTTTACACACGAATTCACTCGATGAAGCTCTGGCTCTGCCCTCCCAGCACGCAGTGACAATTGCTTTGCGCACGCAACAGATCATTGCAGAAGAGTCTGGGGTGGCGAATACGGTTGATCCACTTGGGGGCAGTTTCTTCGTCGAGGCGATGACCGATCGAATTGAGCAGCAGACGTATGATTATTTCCGCCGAGTCGAAGAGATGGGCGGAGTCATCCCTGCCATCGAAAAAGGATTCTTCCAAAGCGAGATCGCGGACGCGGCCTATCGCTATCAGCGTGAAATCGATGCAGGCATCCGCAAGATCGTCGGTGTGAACGCGTATGCAGAAAAGAAGCCTCTTACAATACCCATCCTTGAAATGGATCCGCAGGGTTATGAAAGACAGGTCAATCGATTAGCCGAACTTCGCAAGACGCGCGATAATGGGCGCGTGGGTCAAACGCTTGATAACTTGCGCATCGCCATGCAAGGTACAGAGAACACAATGCCTTATTTAATGGAATGCGTGCATGCTTATGTAACGCTGGGTGAGATCATACAGGTGATGAAGGAAGTGTTCGGGGTCTACGAAGAACCGACGATGATATAAAAGTAACTGGAATCTTCCGTCTTGGCGGACGCGGACTGGGGGATGTAACGAAGCGATAATCGAAGGATATTTTGAAAATGTCACTTTTTTTGATGCAAAACCGCATCTCCACTC
>DAINRK010000199.1:4355-7780 GCA_036741855.1 Anaerolineales bacterium | reverse complement strand
CCCCATTGGGGTGAAGGAGAGGGAAAGTCCTGTGCGCCCTGTTCGCACGAGGAAACCTCCATCTCGTGGTCCGGCCACAGGCATGACCCAGCCGCTAGTTCACCGATATCTGATTGTTAACGGCGGCGATTGTACACTTCTGACCTTGCTTCGTCAAGTAAAAAATTGGCAATGGAATTTTGTATCGATTTCCGAAAAGATACGTCTTGATTTTTGGAGGCTTTCATGCGATCTGAACATTCCATTCAAGATTATGTGGACGTTGTAAAGCAGGGGATTGTCAAGAAATTTTCTGCTGGAAATCCTAAGAAAGTAATTATTGTTGGAGCAGGACTCGCGGGACTTTCAGCCGGATACGAACTACTTAAGGCAGGTCATGAACCACTCATCCTCGAAGCGCAGCAACGAGTCGGTGGTCGAATCTATACAATGCGTGAGCCCTTTGCTCGCGGCTTATATGGTGAAGCGGGAGCGATGCGAATTCCACGGGCACACGCCTTGACCATGGCTTACATTGAGAGGTTCGGATTACGGACATCAGATTTTCCCATGGGCAACCCAGAGGCATATGTTCATATTGGTGGTGTCAAGCGCCGCATCACAGAAATACTGAATAACCCTGAACTCATGGGATTTGAGATATCTGAAGTGGAAAAGGGAAAAATTTCCGGCCCATACTGGGAAGAGACGATTCGTCCTCTGGTGGAAAAAGTGGAGAAAGAAGGCGATGCAGGTTGGGAGCAAATTTATGCCGAATATGACCAGTATTCTGTGCGTGAGTTTCTGGAACTGAAAGGCTGGTCTGAAGGCATGATCGAAATGTTCGGCCTGCTCAACAACCAGGAAGCGATGATGAACTCATCCTTCCTGGAATTATTCCGTGAAGATGGCGGCAATTATTATACAAATATGTGCCAGATCGTCGGCGGCGCAGATCATCTTCCACACGCATTTCTGCCCGAATTGGGAACTCGTATCCGTTACGGCGCGAAGATGATTGCAATCGATCAGACTCCGGATGAAGTTGTGATCCACTATCAAACGCGTTCCGGTCGCTTTGAAGCACGCGGTGATTATGCCATTATTACCGTGCCCTTCCCAGTGTTACGTCATGTTGAAGTGTTGAAACCATTCTCGCGCGCGAAACAACGCGCGATCAGACAATTACATTACGATGCTTCTGCCAAAATATTCTTTCAGACTCGTCGAAGATTTTGGGAAACTGATGAAGGTATTTATGGTGGTGGAACTGTTACTGATCTTGCAATTCGAAATTTGTATTACACCGATTATGGGAAAGAAACGGGTCGCGGCATCTTACTTGTCAGTTATACATGGTCTGAAGATGCGCAGCGCTGGGGATCATTATTACCACATGAACGCATCGAACAGGCATTGGAAAATGTCGCAGTGATTCATCCACAAATTAGAGATGAGTTTGAAACGGGTGCTTCACACATGTGGCACGATGATCCGTATGCAGGAGGTGCGTTTGCATTATTTGACCCCGGCCAACAAACCTTGTTACATGATGAAATTGTAACGCCTGAAGGACGAATCCATTTTGCGGGGGAACATGCCTCACTGTATCACGCTTGGATTCAAGGTGCATTCGAATCTGGTTTGCGCGCGGCGATTGCAATTCATCAGGCTCCTTAAACAAAAAGACCTGACAGGTGTCGCGACACCTGTCAGGTCTATATATTCGATTCCCCGCCAATGCCGTGTGCTGCCGAGTTTTGAACCTGCTTTCGCAGGTGGGTCCCTACCCAGAAACGCCGCCTTGGCTCAGGCCTATCGCGTTATTTCTATACGGAGTTGGAGACCCTTTTTATAGGTGTTGGCTCAAAACGGGAAGTGCAACATCACGTGCACAGCAGGGATAATATTTTTATACCATAAAGAGGGAAGCAAGGGTAGTTAAAAATTAATTTCCATTTATTCCAGGTAGTTGATTTCCTCAACGAATTGTGCTAACCTTGACGGCATTGTGCCCGGATCCAATACGATAAAGGAGATCAGCTATGGCAACAGTTCCAGGTATTGACGTTTCCTATTGGAATGCTGGGATCGATTGGCCAAAAGTCCGAGCAACCGGTCAACGCTTTGTTTTTGCAAAAGCAAGTGAGGGAGGTTCGTATGCAGATCCCACCTTCGATGATAACTGGCGCGGTGCGAAAAATGTGGGACTTCTACGAGGGGCGTATCATTTCTTTCGCTGCAATATTGATCCAAAAAAGCAGGCAACCAAGTTCATTGACTATGTACAATCCATGAATGACAACGGTGAACTACCTCCGGTTCTTGACCTTGAAACTAATGACGGGCAAACGAAGGATAAGATTATTGATCGCGCAAAGACCTGGCTGGATCTCGTTGAAACCGCATTTGGTAAAAAGCCCATCATATACTCTCGTCAATATTTCCTTCAGGATTATTTTTCCGAGGTGGGTGGCGGCCCTCCTTCCTGGACAAAAGATTATCCACTTTGGCTTGCACAATATCCCAATCAATATATTCCCGGCATGAGCCCCTCGCTCCCGCGCGGCTGGTTCAAATGGACGTTCTGGCAATACAGTGACAAGGGTCGTGTCAATGGCATTAATGCAAAAGTGGATTTGAACATATTCAATGGCTCATTGGATGATTTGTACAAATTCGCGGGCGTAACGACCGACCCGCAGCCCACAACCAAAAAACATACAGTTGCAGCGGGAGATACTTTTGAATCGGTGGCGAATAAGTATGGGCTCACAGTGCGTGAACTTGTCGGCGCGAATCCACAATTGCTCAAGACTGGCGATCAACTGACTATTCCTGCTCCAGTTGCGATACCCGATGAAAATGACAACTCTGCACCCACACCACGGACTCATACGGTCAAGGCTGGTGAAAGCCTGACAGTGATCGCGATCAAATACGGAACGACCGTTGCGGCCATTGCATCCGCCAATAATATTACGAATATCAACAATATCAGTGTAGGACAGGTGCTGATTATTCCTTAAGGAATGAAGAAATAAAGTCCCCGTCACGCGCACGGGGATTTTTGATTCATCGCGGGAAGGGATTTTGCAATTTTCACAAAATTTAGTTACACTGTACCGTCGACGAGCAATCAACTATTCGTATAAAACCGAGGGAGTCTATG
This sequence comes from Anaerolineales bacterium, assembly GCA_036741855.1. Taxonomy (GTDB): domain Bacteria; phylum Chloroflexota; class Anaerolineae; order Anaerolineales; family Villigracilaceae; genus Defluviilinea. The sequence goes on along the minus strand of DAINRK010000199.1, from coordinate 4,629 downwards.
CCTCTTCCACCTGTTCCTTCTTTCAAGCCTGTTGCGAATCCTAAGTCCATTGTCAGAGCACCTAATGTTCGATTTACTGTTGTGACGGATCGCATCATCCGAATTGAATACAGCGACGATAACATCTTCGAAGACCGCTCATCGCAGGTCTTTTGGCATCGCGCGCAACATGTTCCTAAATTCAAGAAACAGGTTTCCAATAAAGTTGTCGAGATCGAAACCGATTATCTGCGTCTCGTTTATAAGATTGGGCGTTCCGGTTTCACATCCAAAA
>DAINRK010000199.1:0-4255 GCA_036741855.1 Anaerolineales bacterium | reverse complement strand
CAGGCTGAGTTGCAATCACTCATGCAGGAATTTCGAGCACGCGATATTCCGCTTTCGGTTTGTATTGTGGATATGGATTGGCACATCACGAAGACGGGTAACGAATCAATGGGCTGGACGGGCTATACCTGGAACCGCGAACTGTTTCCAGACCCACAGGGATTCATTACTTGGCTTCACTCACAGGGATTACGAACCGCGCTCAATCTGCATCCTGCCGATGGGGTGCATCCACATGAAGAGCAATACAAAGACATGGCACAGTGGATGGGCATTGATCCAGAATCCGAAGCGAGAATTCCCTTTGACATTTCCGATCCGCGTTTCATGGAAGGCTACTTTGAGATCCTTCACCATCCATATGAATCCCCCTCTCGAGAGGATGGAGGTGAGAGTGGTGTTGACTTCTGGTGGATGGATTGGCAGCAAGGCAATGAGTCCCGTGTCGAGGGACTTGATCCATTGTGGGGATTGAATCATCTCCATTTCCAGGATCATGGACGTGATGAAAAGAGACGTCCGTTTGTATTCTCACGCTGGGGTGGACTCGGTAACCACCGTTATCCCATCGGCTTTAGTGGTGACACGGTGATCGAGTGGAGTTCGCTGGCGTTCCAGCCTTACTTCACATCCACTGCCGCGAATGTTGCCTATGGCTGGTGGAGCCATGACATCGGCGGACACTTCTACGAGGATGGTACACCTGAGCTCTATCTTCGCTGGGTTCAGTTCGGCGTGTTCAGTCCCATCTTCCGTTTGCACAGCACAAATAGGCCCGCGCTGGAGCGCCGTCCCTGGGCTAAACCGGAGCGCATCTATCACGCATCACGGGATGCGATGCAGCTGCGTCACGCCTTGATTCCATACATCTACAGTATGGCTTGGCGCGCACATCAAACTGGACTTAGTCTCGTCGCGCCGATGTATTACGGGAATATGGATTCTGATGAAGCGTTCAAGGCAAAAGATCAATATTTCTTCGGTACAGAGTTGCTTGCCGCGCCCGTGATAAAACCGGTCAGTGAGAAATCGGGACTGTCGATACAAAAAATCTGGTTCCCGCCTGGGAGTTGGTTCAACTTTTTTACCGGTGAACACATATCGGGTGGAGGCTGGCACAGGATCAAATCCACGCTGGAAGATATTCCTGTCTATGCCAAAGCGGGTGCAATCGTTCCGCTCGCCCCTAAGGTCGGGTGGGGCGGAATCGAAAACCCCGCAGAGCTTGATCTGTATATCTTCCCCGGCGCGGACAATCAGTTCGAACTCTATGAGGATGACGGCGAGACCACAGAGCACCGTCGCGGCAAGTATGCAATTACACGTTTTACGCTGAAGAAAAACAAGTTCAAGCTTCACGCAGCGAGCGGTGATACGAGTCTTATCCCCGCGCAACGAACCTATCGCATCCACTTGCGCGGCGTGGACGAAGGCGCCTCCGCCTCATTGCCCGGAAAGTATGATCCCGCCACGCGCACGTTGAGCCTGGACTCTCTGGTTCTAGAGCCAAACAATTCACTGACAGTTCAGCTTTATACGTAGCTGGGGATAGTTGTAAGTCAAAATGTAAAAACTACGTGCGGAAGATATTTTCGAACTCAGAAGTTGGCCACTCATTTAAGTGGGTTGCCAACTAAATTTTGCTTTAAGTTGCGTTAATTGATATGCAGGCAAATTCCTGCGCTAGTGAGTTTGAATAAGGAGTTTGAAATGGAAGAGCCAGAACGAAAGCCTACGTCCAAGCAGCTTTTCGAAGACGCGGTCGCGGATGCCCAATTGTTGGTGGCATATGCTGCTGGCAAGTGCCAGAACGATATTGACAAAGAAACTTTAACCCCGCTAATCAACGCAAAAAAGTATGTAAATGGGACTGGACCTATCGATGTCGACGAAAGAATTGAGTCCGAATTTTGGCTGGCTTATCAAAAGATCTGGAAATTGGTAAAACCGGTCACGGCAGAAAGTCTCAGGTCTAACTTATCGATTGAACCCCGCTTCCTGAGCAGAATACTTACAAATATTCAGCCAGTGACTAAACGGGTCAATAAGAATATTCCGGCACTTTTTCAATGGTTAACCACGCAGACTACCAGCAAGTCCCGTAGAACAGCGGACCGATTTATCTTTTTTACGCTTTTAGTTCTATTTGTTGTGCTGGTCCTTCAAATCTATTGGGTGATTGGCAATCAGTTAACCGCTCAACTGGCTGAATTACTAAAAAGGGAGACAGAATTAAGCCAGGAAATTAAGGCTAATCGAGATGAATACAGCAATATTGAGATGCGATTTAAGCAAAGCGAATGGGATTCGGAGAGCTTTAAAACCAATGGGGTGTATACTTTTTATTCCACTCCTGACTGGGAACGGGATACCTTTGACAACCTTTCTGTGAAAGCAGAGCTCGAAACAGAATTAGCCTCGATAAAATCTCAGCTTGAAAGAAATTCAGCGGTCTTATTGATGTGGAGCCATCCATGGAAACGGCTCATTGAGCAAAGCGTAAATGACACAAAATCAGAAAATCTGGATCAGTATGAATCTCAAATCAAGAGTATCGACCGACAGATAGCGGTCTTAAAGGCCCAATTGCGGAAAGACCCAGATGGTTCTAAAAAGATTCGAGAGACCGGGAATCAGATGGATATTTTGCGAAAGCAATTGATTGAATTAGAGAAAAACGAGGAAACCAATTCGGACCAGATCTTGACTGTACGATCGCAATTGGACAATTTAGCAGTCTGGGTCAGTCAGCCGGGACTAGGCGATCAGATTGTGGATCAAATTAATCAGGATATAGAGCGATTGCTAGAAGAAAAAGCAACCTTGGAACGTCAAAAAGAGGGTGACTTTAATCGAGAGACGTCTCGCCAAGCTCAATTGGCTGCACAATTTGTACTTGTCATCCTACAGAGCTACCTACTGTCTCTACTTTATGGAATCTTAGGTGCGGGTACCGCTGTCCTGCGATGCTTGTCGAAGGAGATCGTAAATGAGACTTATACAGACGAAAAAGGAACCCAGCACTTATTACGTGTTTCGCTAGGTGCTTTGGCAGGTATCCTGGTCGGCTGGTTTTCGTTTCTTATACCGAATGAGACGACAACTTTTGTCGGATCCATTTCACCCCTCGCGATTGCATTTTTGGTTGGATACAACATCGAGGTGTTCTTCGCAATGATGGATCGAGCTTTGTATTCGATTACTGAAAGGCTTCAACGATCCACCTCACCAAGCGACGATGAGCCGAAAACTAAAGAAATAACTTCATCTACTCAACAACCTACTCTCGGCGAGGCAATGGGAGCGGGATAAGATCCCCTTAATTAAAAAAAAGCCCTAAAGACAATCCAACTCTTTGGGGCTTTTTTGTTACGGGTAAACACGCTTGATCGTCCTCGGAAACGGGATCGCTTCGCGGATATGCTCGATTCCACACAGCCATGCGGTGACTCGTTCTACGCCCATGCCGAATCCTGAATGCGGGACAGAACCATACTTGCGCAGTTCCAAATACCATTTGAAGGCTTCTTCGGGCAATCCCTCTTTATGAATACGTGCCAGCAGCATATCATGATCTGACATGCGCTCTGAGCCGCCGCAGATTTCGCCATAACCTTCGGGTGCAAGCAAATCGCCTGACTTGCAGCCCTACGGGCGACCAGGCCACGGCTCCATATAAAAAGCTTTGACCGCGCTCGGATAACCATAAACGAATAAAGGCCTATCGTGTAGTTTTGTTAATTCCACTTCATGTGGCGCGCCGAAGTCCATACCCCATTCGAATTTGAGCAACTCTTTTCTTTCAGGGTCAGTCTCTTTTTCATACAAATCAATAAGATATTTCGCCGCGTCGTCATACGACATCCGCGGGAATGTGCCAGTTACGTTTTCCAGCTTGGAAACATCGCGCCCAAGGAATTTCAATTCAGCCGCACAATCGCGTAAAACGGTTTGCACAATATGTGTGATCAAACCTTCTTCCACTTCCATCAAGCCGTCCAAATCACAGAAAGCGATCTCAGGTTCGAGCATCCAGAACTCGGTGAGATGTCGACGCGTCTTCGATTTCTCAGCGCGGAAGGTTGGCCCAAAGCAATAGACTTTTCCAAATGAAAAGATATTGGCTTCGTTATAGAGTTGTCCCGTTTGTGCCAGATAAGCCTTGCCCTCATCAAAGTATTCAGTTTCAAAAAGTGTTGTCGTGCCTTCGGCGGCGGCGGGGGTGAGGATGGGTGTATCGAGGTTGAAAAAGCCT
>DAINRK010000198.1:0-7888 GCA_036741855.1 Anaerolineales bacterium | reverse complement strand
TTTGAAGAGTTAGCAAACACCTCAGTGGAAGATATTCAAAACATCCTGAGTAATGCGGGCTTGAAAATGATGGATGCAACCAGTTGGCCGGCTCAAGCAAAACTTGCCGCAGCTGGTGATTGGGATGGACTCCAGCAGATGCAAGATGAATTGTCAGGTGGCCGCAAAGCTGGCCCGTCGAAGAAACCGGCCGCGACGAAAAAGTCAACTGCAACCAAGTCAACTTCCAAGAAGACTGACACGAAGAAAAAGTAAGAGAGGTAGAAATGGCACATAAAAAAGGCGGCGGCTCAAGCCGCAACGGACGAGATTCAAATTCCCAGCGTCTTGGTGTGAAGCGCTATGCTGGTCAATTTGTGTTATCTGGTAATATCCTTATTCGGCAACGCGGCACGAAGATCAAGCCAGGTCTGAATGTGAAAGCTGGCAAGGACGATACATTGTTCGCAACTGCGGACGGTATCGTGATGTATGACATCACACGTGGGCAAAAGCGAGTGAACATTGTTCCAGAAGTAGAAGCCGAGGCGTAAGATGAGAGCCGATATTCATCGAACTACGCGTGGATATTTGCTCCAATTGCCACCCGTTCTTTACAGGTGAAGCCTCGCGTATCCTCGACATTGAAGGTCAGGTCGATCGCTTCTACAAGAAGCTTTCTGTGCGCCAAACCTATGTTGAGCAGCAGAAGGCAAAAGAAGAGTTGAAGGGTTCACCTGTGCGCCCGATTGAGGAATTGGGGCTCTCCACTCGTGCAGTGGATTCTCTCAAGAAGGCAGGGATCGAAAATTTCGGTCAATTCCTCGAGAGACTAAACCAGGGCAATGAAGCAGTGCTGGCCATCCCGGGCTTTGGTCAGGCTTCATTAACGGCCGCAAAGAAGAAACTTCGTTCTCTTGGTTATGAACTTCCCGCGGCTGCGGCCTAATTAATTTGCAGAATTAGTAATCTGGTAAACTTGCAGGCAGATGTGAAAGCATCTGCCTGTTTTGTTGTGCGGCACAAAACTTCGCTACCAAGGAAACCTCGGTCATAAATATCAAAAGGGACTATGAAACATATACAAGGTTCAATTGAAGTCGTTTGTGGATCGATGTTCAGCGGCAAGACAGATGAATTGATTCGTCGCCTTGTACGCGCCACGATCGCCAAACAAAAAGTGCAGGTTTTCAAGCCAGCCATTGACATTCGATATGCAGTCGAAAAAGTCACATCTCACGCAGGCTCGAACTTTGATGCTATTCCCGTGGAAAAAGCAGCGGATATTCGCAACAAACTCGATGGAGATGTCACGGTTGTGGCAATCGACGAGGCGCAGTTCTTTGACCCTGAGATTGTGGATGTCTCTCAGGAACTTGCTTCCCGAGGTATACGAGTGCTGGTAGCAGGACTAGACACTGATTTCCGCGGCGAGCCCTTCGGACCCATGCCGATTCTGATGTCCATGGCAGAGGATGTGGATAAACTGCATGCGATTTGTATGGTATGTGGCGGCGAAGCATCAAGAACTCAACGGCTGGTCAATGGCAAACCTGCCCGGTATGATGATCCGGTTGTGATCGTAGGTGCATCAGAGTTATACGAAGCGCGTTGTCGTATCCATCACGAAGTCCCACGGTAGCTAGTAGGATAAGGTCCGCCTTAGCAGACGTTTCATGTATAGTCTAAACACACAATAGTGTTTTATGAGTCATCCTATTCAAGATTACAAGAACATCCTCGCCGAAATCCTTATCGATGAAGAGACACTCCAATCGCGTGTAAAAGAACTTGGCACGGAGATCAGCACAGATTATCCCGATAACAACCTCCTTCTCATTTGCATATTGCGTGGAGGTGTCCCATTTCTTGTTGATTTGAGCCGACATATTACCTCACCACACATGGTGGATTTCATGGCTATTGCGTCCTATGGCGTTGGCAAACGTGAATCAAGCGGTGCGGTGCGCGTTACCATGGACCTGCAAATGGACATTCATGATAAAGATGTGCTGCTTGTTGAAGATATTGTGGATAGCGGACACACAATAGCCTCTGTGTTGGAGTTACTTCAAGTCCGACAACCGCGTACCCTTAAAGTATGTGCACTTCTTGATAAATCTGAACGGCGCGAAGCAGTGGTGCCAATCCATTACCGTGGTTTTGAAATTCCCAACAAGTTTGTCTTTGGGTACGGTCTTGATCTCGATGAGTATTACCGCAACCTTCCGTTTGTCGGTGTTGTAGATTTGGAAAAATATAAACCATCGTCTTGATTTGTAATTGAGATTAACAATTGAGGATATATGCCCGACGATTCTCAAGCACACGTATCTCCTTACGCTGGTCGCTGGGTTGCTCGCGTTCGTGGCAAGATCGTTGCCCAAGGGGGCACACCCGAACAGGCATTGCAAAGTGCGAAAAAAATAAGGCATAAAGAAAAACCAGAAATTATTTACGTGCCCGCGCCTTATACTCATTCACCTTTGCTGGATAAAGTCCGCAAAATTCTCCCAGACCAGGAAATTTACCTCGTTGGTGGGGCAGTTCGAGACATGATACTGAACCGCCTGTCGCCAGACCTTGATTTTGCTCTGCCCTTCAATGGTATTTCCACCGCCCGACGGGCCGCCAACGCGCTAAAAGCGGATTTTATGGTTCTAGACGACGAACGCGATACCGGCCGTGCCATCGTGACCGAATCAGATGGTACGCGTACCTTTCTTGATTTCGCAACGTACCGCGGAAAGAATCTGGAAGAAGACTTGCGCGTCCGCGACTTTACCATCAATGCTATTGCATATGACTTGGGTGCAAGTACAATCATTGACCCACTTAATGGTGCATCAGACCTACGTACAAAAATCATCCGAGCCTGTTCGCAAACATCAATAACAGACGACCCCGTACGCATCCTGCGCGCGATTCGGCAAGCCGCCGCGTTTGAATTCAAAATCGAACTCGGAACACGCAAGTTAATGAAGCAGGGTGTACATTTGTTGCCAAATGTATCACCTGAACGAAAACGCGACGAGTTATTCAAGATCCTTGAAGGACCAAAGCCCGACGCATCCATGCGCGCGCTGGAGATGCTTGGTGTATTTCCACATTTACTGCCAGAACTCTCGCCAATGAAAGGAATGGAGCAATCTCCCCCACATATTTACGATGTTTGGGAGCATACATTGAACGTTATTGGATATCTCGAGTCAATTCTTACAACAATGCTTACTGAGAACAGCCAAAAAAAGGCCAATGATCCCTTCAATGAAATGCTAGTTTCAAACATTGGGAAATTCCGCGAAGAAATTGCTGCACACTACGCCACGTCATTGAATGCGGATCGCTCTGCCCGCGCCGCTCTGTTTTTTGCAGCGTTGTATCATGATGTTGAAAAGCCAGGCACAAAGTCGGTGGATGATACAGGACGCATCCGTTTCTTTGACCATGACATAAAAGGTGCTGACGTAGCGGCAAAACGTGGACAGGTATTCAATCTGAGCAATGATGAAATTGAACGCATAAAGAAAATCGTCAGAAATCATATGAGATTTCATTTCTTCACAAATCGTGTAGAAAGTAAGCAAGAGCAACCATCGCGCAAGGCAATTTATCGTTTTTTTCGCGATGCAGGCGAAGCGGGTGTAGACCTTGTACTGTTAGGTCTTGCTGATTTACGCGGAACACAGGGTTCTAAGCTTCCCAAGGAGACATGGGGAACTGCATTAGACGTCGCGCGTATCCTGCTTGAAAATTATTTCGAGAAACCTGAGGAAACCGTCACCCCACCACGTTTGTTGAATGGAAATGACTTGATGAATGAGTTAAAGCTGGAGCCAGGACCTATCCTAGGTCAATTGCTCGAAGCGATACGTGAAGAACAGGCGATAGGTAAAGTCAACAAGCGGGAGGATGCAATTTCATTCGCTCGTGAATGGCTTATTGAACATCAGAAATCGTAAATTGAAATGAATCTTGTTTACTTTGATCTCGAAAGTCAGAAACTCTTTGAGGAAGTTGGCGGACGCTACCCATCTAAGCTTTTGCTTGCCTGCGGGGTGACCTGGTCAACAACCCGCAATGATTTTGCTTTATATTGGGAACAGAATGCCGCAGAGTTGGTCGATGAACTTAAATCAGCCGATCATGTGATTGGGTTCAACATCATCAATTTCGACTATGAAGTATTGAGACCTTATGCACCCAATGTAAACTTTCGCTCGATCCGTTCAACCGATATGCTTCATGATATTTATCAGGCGTTGAACTTTCGATTGAGTCTGGACTCGATTGCAAAAGCGACACTTGGAACAACCAAAAGTGCAGATGGATTGCAATCTGTTAGGTGGTTTCGTAATGGCGAACTGGATAAAGTGGCTGAATATTGCAAAGCGGATGTCGATATTACACGTCGAATATACGAATTCGGGAGGGAGAATGGATTTGTACAATACTATTCGAAACTGGGTAGTAAATTGAAAGTGGCCGTCAATTGGAAATAAATCTCACCCTATCCCTCTCCCAACGCGAGATGGAAAAAGAAGGAACAGATGGAGAAAATAAAAGTAAATAATATTGAAGTTGCATATACCCGTCGCGGAAATGGAAAATCGCTTGTACTTTTGCATGGATTCCCACTTGACCATCATCTATGGGATGATATTGCACCCATGCTTGAAGATACCTTCGACCTTATCATTCCCGACTTGCGCGGATTTGGTGAGTCTGAAGCTGTTGACACGCCATTTACGATGGAAGACTATGCCTCAGATATTGCGGGTTTCCTTGATCAGCTCGGTATTCAAAAAACTGCCATTGCAGGACATTCGATGGGCGGATACGTTGCATTGGCCTTTGCGAAACTCTATTCTGAGCGCCTGAGTGGACTCGCACTGGTTTCATCACAGGCTCCTGCTGACCCTCCTGAGCGCAAAGAAGGTCGTTATAAATCTGCAGCAGATATAGCAGAAAATGGTATCAACAGTATCGTCGAAACTATGACTCCCAAATTCACAGCTGACCCCCGTCTGCAAGCCCTGACACGTGAAATTATGGAAAAGCAGCAGCCAACGGCATATATCGGCGCGCTCAGAGCGATGGCGGAACGGATGGATGCCACTCCTTTGCTTAGTACCTTTAAATTTCCTGTGATAATTATTCACGGCGATATCGATGCACTTATCCCCGTTGATCGCGGGCGTGAAGTAAGGGATGCAATCCCAGGCTCGCTGTACATTGAATTGAAGGGCATAGGTCATGTGCCGATGCTTGAAGCGACAAAAGAGACTGCCGAAGCGTTGAAGCGCCTAGTATAAAACAAAATCCCCATCAAGGTGATGGGGATTTTCATTTAGCGGAAGCAGCCTAATGTCGAAAAAGAGGCAGGTGATGATTTTAAGCAGCTGGCAGGCTTCCAGGCAACGTCTGATTTATGGATACTGACGCATTCTTGCGATCCACAAGGCGTTTAATATGAGCCACCAGTACGCGGCTCGGTGTAGGCTTCGTCAAGTAATCATCCGCGCCTGCATCCAGAACGCTGGCAACCATCGAAGGATCGTTGAGAGCTGAAAGAACGATAATGGGCACATCGCTAAAGGCACGCACGGCTTTGCAAACCTCCCACCCATCCATATCGGGCATCATCAAATCTAGGATGACAAGGTCCGGTTTTTTTTCCCGGATCTGTGTTAGCCCTTCTGAGCTACTATTGGTCACCCATACCTGAAAGCCCTGCGTGTTTAGAAGCACAGAGAGTAAATCGGTAACAGCAGAATCATCATCGATAACAAAGATTTTTGTGGTCATGTGTTTTCCTATTTGCAGCAATTATCACAGATTATTGAGCGTTTTCACTTTGCAATAGGCTAACAGATAAGCGGTGAAAAATTAGTTGTAAAAACATTACTTTTGTACTATATCGTTCGTGGTAAACTTCTTCAGAAAATTATAACATTACCTTGGAGGTTTCCATGAGCAAGTGGGTCTATTTATTTGATGAAGTCACAAAAGCGGAAAAATTTGCGGGATCTTGGGATGGCGTTCGGTCTTTGCTAGGTGGTAAAGGCGCGGGACTTTTCGACATGACGCGTGCAGGCGTCCCAGTTCCACCTGGATTCACAGTCACGACCGCAGCCTGCAATTGGTTCCGTAAAACAGGCAAGTTCCCAAATGGAATGTGGGATGAGGCACTTTCAGGAATGAAAGTAGTCGAAAAACGGACGGGCAAGAAATTCGGTGATCCCAAGAATCCATTGCTCGTCTCCTGTCGTTCGGGTGCAAAATTCTCGATGCCTGGCATGATGAATACCATCCTGAATATCGGATTGAACGATGCAGTTGTAGAAGGTTTAGCCAGCCTTACAAATAACCCGCGTTTTGCATGGGATTCGTATCGCCGGTTGATCGAAATGTTTGGCACTACCGTCTTCAATCTTGATGATGAAGTCTTTGAACATCCAATGGCTGAATATAAAGCCAGCAAGGGCTACAAAGTAGATACGGAAATGACAGCTGAAGATTGGAGTGCACTCGTCACCACTTTTAAGTCCGTTTATAAAGAGCACATTGGCTCGGATTTTCCCCAGGATGTTTATAAGCAGCTTGAGCTGGCAATCAAAGCAGTCTTTGAATCATGGAATGGTAAACGCGCCATTGCCTACCGCAAAAAGGAAGGTATCTCAGACGACCTTGGAACCGCAGTAAATATTGTAACCATGGTCTTCGGCAATATGGGCGATGACTCTGGCACAGGCGTTGCCTTTACACGGAACCCATCCACAGGCGATAAGAAAATGATGGGCGAATATCTGCTGAATGCGCAGGGTGAGGATGTTGTCGCTGGCATTCGCAATGCAGAACCAATCGAAAATCTTCGAGAGAAAATGCCTGCTGCCTATAAACAATTCATGGACATCTCCAACAAACTCGAAAAGCATTACAGGGATATGCAGGATGTTGAGTTCACTATCGAACGCGGGAAACTGTGGATGCTCCAGACACGTAGCGGCAAGCGCACTGCCAGGTCCGCGGTGAAGGTTGCAGTGGATATGGCAAACGAAGGCCTCATCACCAAAGAACAGGCAGTTCAACGCGTCACACCAGATAATGTAGATTCCCTGCTACATCCTCAGTTCGACGAGTCGGCCATGAGCGATGCAGAAAAGACAGGCAAGTTCCTCGCCAAAGGTGTGAATGCATCTCCAGGCGCGGCGGTAGGGCAGGTCTATTTCGATGCCGATACCGCAGAAAAAATGGCGAAGGAAGAAAAAAAGGATACGATCATGGTTCGCCCGTTCACGAAGCCTGATGATGTACATGGCATGATCGCATCCAAAGGCGTACTCACAAGCGAAGGTGGAGCGACGTCACATGCAGCTGTGGTGGCCCGTCAGTTTGGTATTCCCTGTGTTGTTGGCGCGTCGGCAATAAAAATCGACCTGGAGAAACGACAAATGACTGTCGGTGAAGCAGTGGTAAAGGAAGGTGAATGGATTTCTGTTGATGGTAATACAGGGAAGGTGTTTATCGGAAAAATTCCCACAACGTCACCGTCTCTTGATGAACAAACTGACTTATTGACTTTGCTAAAATGGGCAGATGATATTTGTGCACGCAAAGATATTCGGGAGGCATCCGCGAAAGGTTATCCAACGCGCGGGCTTCAGGTGTGGGCGAATGCGGATTATCCCAAAGACGCGCAACGCGCCCGTTCTTACGGCGCAGTGGGAATCGGTCTATGCCGCACTGAGCATATGTTCTTCGAACCCGAACGTCTGCCCATCGTCCAGCGCATGATACTGTCCGGGAACGGTGAAGGGCGAACCGTAGCTCTCAGCGAACTGCTCCCCTATCAGCGCAAGGACTTTGATGGGCTCTTTGAAGCGATGGATGGTTATCCTGTGATCAT
>DAINRK010000197.1:0-7901 GCA_036741855.1 Anaerolineales bacterium | reverse complement strand
ACATTCAAAACATTGGCGCTGCCCTGCGACTTGGTCAAAATATCGCGAACGCCAGCTACTTCGAGCACTGCTCGAACGCCACCTGCAGCAATAACACCAGTTCCAGGAGAAGCAGGCTTAAGCATTACTCTTGCACCTGCAACTTTCCCTAATACCTCATGAGGGATCGTAGTTCCAGCCAGATTGACCACATGCATCTGCTTGCGAGCGCGCTCAGAAGCCTTGCGCATTGCATCCGGCACAGCATTTGCTTTTCCAACCCCCATTGAGATGGTACCACGCTTATCGCCTACAACCACAGTTACGCGAAATTGAAAACGGCGGCCACCTTTTACTACTTTTGCAACGCGGGCAATCTCGATCACCCGTTCCTCAAACTGATCTTGTCCTTCGAAGCCCTGCTGTTCTGTCTTTTCAGATTCTGCCATTTCTATCTCCACATCAGCCTAAAATTTCAGGCCGCCTTCACGCGCACCATCTGCGAGTGCTTTGATGCGTCCAATATAGCGGTAGCCACCGCGATCAAAAACGACCGCTTGAATATCCTTGGTTTTGGCACGTTCGGCAACCGTTTGGCCAACCAACTTGGCCTGTTCGAATTTTTTCAAGCCCTTCATCTTCTCACGAAGGTCGCGATCCACTGTTGAAGCTGATACCAACGTATGACCTGATTGATCGTCGATGACCTGCACGTAAATTGCCGACAGGCTCCGAAAAACATTCAAACGTGGACGTTCAGCAGTTCCCACTAAATTTTTGCGCACACGCCCATGTCGACGTGCGCGGCCAATAGCACGAGAATTTTTCGCCATGATTACTTGGCTCCTTTCCCAGCCTTACCGGCCTTTCGACGCACCTTTTCGTTGATATAGCGAATACCTTTGCCATGGTATGGCTCAGGTGGTCGGACGCGCCGAATCTCAGCCGCTGTCTGACCAACAACTTCGCGGTCATAACCTAGTACCTTTATCTGACGAGTCTTCTGATCAACTTCAAATGATATCCCGCCTGGGGGCTCTACTTTTATAGGATGCGAATAACCCACAAACAATGCCAAATCCTTACCTTGCATTTCAGACCGGTAACCTACGCCGTCGACTTGAAGGATTACTTCAAAACCGCTGCTAACACCGCGAACCATATTTGCGATGACAGCACGAGTGGTACCATGCAAGGCACGTTCGCTGGGATTGTCAGATTTGCGCGTGATCACAACCTGTCCGTCCTCCAAAACAATACCAATCAGATTTGAAAACGTACGCTTTAATTCGCCTTTCGGCCCTTTTACGTGGACATCCGAACCCTGAACATTAACTTGTACACCGTTCGGAACTGCCACCGGTAAACGTCCAATACGAGACACTGAATACCTCCTGCCTTCTACCACACCTTACAAAGGATTTCGCCACCCACACCCAATTGTCGGGCGCGTGCACCAGTCATCACACCCTTGGGTGTCGAAAGTATGGCGACACCAATCCCTGAAAGCACCCAGGGAATATCTTGCCTCTTGGTGTAAACACGTCGTCCAGGCTTGCTGATACGTTCGATTCCGGAAATAACGGAACGACGGGCGCGTCTCTCACCTACATACTTAATTTTCATACGCAACACTTTTTGACTTGATTCTTCGTTCTCAACCAGTTCAAATCCCTCAAGATAGCCTTCATCCTTCATTATTTTGGCAATCTCAACCTTAAGCTTCGAGCTTGGCATTGCAACCAGCGCATGCCCAGCCATCACGGCGTTACGGATGCGGGTCAACATATCAGCGATAGGATCAATAACTGTCATTCTATTACCTCTGCCTGGTTACCAAGAAGATTTCACGACACCAGGGATCTTGCCCTGCAATGCCAGTTCACGAAAACAAATTCGGCACAATCCAAAACGTCGAATGTAACCGCGCGGGCGACCACATCGAATACAGCGATTCCGCACTTGATTCGCATATTGTCGCCGTGCCTCACGATATTGCATAGCTTTCTTTGCCATAATTTACGCTTCCTTCTTACTGAACGGCATGCCAAGCAGCTGCAACATCACACGTGCCTGGTCATCATTTTTGGCTGTGGTCACAATGGTGACCTCCATGCCGCGCAATTTGTCAATTTTGTCGTATTCGATCTCCGGAAAGATCAATTGATCGCGTAAACCCAACGTGTAGTTTCCACGGCCATCGAAGGCATTTGCAGAGACACCGCGGAAGTCGCGGACGCGCGGAAGTGCGGTATTCATCAATCGGTCGAGGAAAGACCACATGCGATTCCCACGCAGGGTAACTTTGGTCCCAATCAAACGGCCTTCGCGAAGCTTGAAATTTGCGATGCTCTTGCGCGCTTTTGTCATCACAGGTTTCTGGCCGGTAATAGTGGTCAGGTCAGATACAGCTGATTCAAGAGATTTGGGGTTATCCAAGGCCTCACCCATACCAATGTTAACCACGACTTTATCAATTCGCGGAATCTGCATAATATTTTTGAAGTCGAACGCCTTACGCAGTGCAGGTACAACTTCTTCGTTATATTTTTCTTGCATTCTATTCATTGATCATTACTCCGGGCTAATCGATCAAAGCCTGACAGTTCTTACAGACGCGACGTGCACCATCGTCATCACGCTGAACAGCAACACGAGTTGGCTCGCCGCATTTCGGACAAACTAACATTACGTTCGAGATATCGATCGGACCTTCAAACTGGATCCGGCCAGGGTTAAGGTTTCGACCTGCCTGAGTCTGCACCTGTTTCTGATGCTTGGTACGGATGTTGACTCCCTGAACCACCACACGTCGATTTTCAAGCAATACATTGATGACCTCACCGCGTTTGCCCTTGTCTTCCAGGCGCCCGCTAATGATTTCCACTTTATCACCTTTACGAATCTTTACTCTCATACCTAAATACTCCTCGGCCTACAATACTTCTGGAGCAAGTGAAACGATTTTCATAAATCCTTTTTCACGAAGCTCTCTGGCAACAGGGCCGAAAATACGGGTTCCTCTGGGATTCACTCCATCGGCATCCAGAATCACCGCCGCATTATCATCAAAGCGTATGTAAGAACCATCTTCACGCCGCCATTCCTTTGCACAACGCACAATGACAGCACGCACCTTTTCGCTTTTCTTCACACCGCCTTGTGGCGAAGCAGATTTCACCGAGGCAACTACCACATCACCGATACTTCCATATCTGCGTGTAGAGCCGCCAAGCACATGAATGACAAGCAACTCACGCGCACCGGAATTATCAGCAACTTTGAGGCGGGACTCATGCTGAATCATCATTCGCCTCCGTCGGTTCGCTCACCACCTCCACCTTCAAGTCAGCGACGCCTGTATCGGCAGTACGGATCTCACGCTGCACAACGCTTTCGACAACCCAACGCTTATCGCGTGAAAGTGGACGGGACTCAACAAGCTGAACCCGATCCCCAATTTGGCAGCCAATTTCATCATGGGCTTTCACGCGTTTGCTCGAATGGACGACCTTGCGATACAACGGATGTCGAAAAACTCGTGTGATCTCTACCACGACTGTCTTGGTCATTTTGTTGCTGGTGACAACACCAGTCATGCGACGACGATTATTCATGTTTCACTTCACCTTCTACAACTTCAGCCGCCAATTGTTCACGAAGAATGGTTTGCATCCTGGCGATTTCGCGGCGCAAAATTCTAATATGGCTGCTATCAGTCAGTTGTCCGGTCACTTGCTGAAAGCGAAGTTTCATAAGTTCTTCGCGAGAGTCCGTCAGCTTTGTTTCAATTTCGCCTGTCTTCAGATTACGCAGTTCGCTTGGTTTAACAGACTTCATGCCAGCTCTCCTGCGTCGTGACGGGCAACGACCTTGGTCTTGATGGAAAATTTATACTGTGCATTCTTAAGTGCTTGTAATGCAGTTGCCGCGTCCAGGCCACCAACTTCGAACATAATACGTCCCGGTTTGACAACTGCAACATAATATTCAACATTGCCCTTCCCGGAACCCATGCGGGTTTCTGGTGGTTTATGAGTATATGGCTTGGCGGGAAAAATGCGAATCCACACTTTGCCGCGGCGCTTCATTTCTCGGACGATGGTCCTGCGTGCAGCTTCGATTTGTCGCGCGGTCACCCAGCCTGGTTCCAGTGCTTGCAGGCCGAATTCACCGAAGGAAACTTCAGCGCCGCGCAGGGCTTTGCCTTTCATTCGACCGCGCATCTGCTTGCGCCACTTTACACGTTTTGGCATCAACATAATAACTACCTCTTCAAGAGACAACAATTAGGCGTGGCTATTCGCTCACGTACACGCCTTCAGTTGCCTCCACTTTTTCTTCAGTCTCAGGTACAGCTTCACCCTTGTAGATCCATACTTTCACGCCGATCTTGCCGTATGTTGTGCTGGCCTCAGTCTTTGCAAAATCAACATTTGCGCGCAAGGTTTGGAGAGGGACACGACCATCCCGCAGCCACACATCGCGAGACATTTCTGCACCGCCCAAACGACCACCTACCATGATCTTGATCCCTTTTGCACCCTGACGCATCGCTTGCTGAATTGCACGCTTCATTGCTCGTCGGTAGGCAATGCGACGTTCTAGCTGATCAGCAACATTACGCGCCACCAGAAATGCATCAGTGTCAGGCGAGCCAATTTCCTTGATATCAAGGTCTACCTTTTTACCAACTAAAGCCTCAAGAGCATGGCGAATTTTCTTTACACCTTCGCCTTTGCGTCCAATCAAGATGCCAGGCTTCGCCGTATGAATGCCAATCCGAATCTTACCCGGGTAGCGTTCAACCTCTATACGAGAAATTCCGGCCTTGCCATTCTTAACAGTATCGGGCAATTCCTTGCGAAGCTTGCGAACATCGGCGCTTTTGGCTGCACCGCCTTTCGATTCAATTCCCATCAACAAATTGCGAATGGAAAAATCCTGATGTAATTGCTGGCGGTATGCTGAGCCTTCAGCAAACCAGCGTCCTTGCCAGCCCTGATTAATACCCAGGCGCATACCAATTGGATGAACTTTACGACCCATAATTTCTCCTTACCTTTTATGACCCGCGCTCGCGCAAAACCACAGTCACATGGGAATTGCGGCGAAGTATCGGCTTGAAGCGACCGCGTGCGCCAAATCGACGCCATTTGCGAGTCGGGGCTTCGTCTGCAAAAATCTGGGCGACAAACAAATCGTCGCGGCTGACACCATAATTTTCCTCTGCATTTGCAACCGCTGAAGCTAATAATTTGCGAACCGGTAACGCTGCCGCTTTGGGCACAAAACGAAGCATTTCCAACGCGTCATTTGCAGCTTTCCCACGCACCATATCAACCACAAGGCGAACCTTCTGGGCAGACATCGGGAGGAAGCGTAAATGGGCTTGAATATCATGCATGATTCACTCTCCTGATCTACGCAGTAGTAGCGGCTTTCTCAGCGGCCATATGGCCGCGGAAGGTGCGCGTTGGGGCAAATTCGCCCAAACGATGGCCAACCATATTTTCGGTGATATAGATCGGGACATGGCGGCGTCCATCATGGACAGCAATCGTATGACCAACCATCTGCGGGAAAATCACACTGGCGCGACTCCAGGTGCGTAAAACTTTCTTCTCGCCTTTCTGGTTCATAGCTTCAATTCTCTTCAAAAGCTTAGGCTCAATGAATGGGCCCTTTTTCAATGATCGTGACATAACTTACCTCTATATCGATTAGCGGTTCGTCTTACTGCGACGACGAACAATAAACTGATCGGTTTTCTTATTACGACGAGTCTTGAAACCCAGCGTGGGCTTACCCCATGGACTCTTCGGGCCTGCCAGGCCAATGGGCTGGCGACCTTCACCACCACCATGGGGATGATCGCGCGGGGACATGGCCGAGCCACGTACTGTCGGACGGATACCCTTATGGCGCTTGCGGCCTGCCTTTCCAAGTTTGACATTTCCATGATCAAGATTTCCGACCTGACCGACAGTTGCGTAACAAACTTGGCGGATCAAACGAACTTCTCCAGATGGCATACGAACCTGGGCAAAATCACCTTCTTTTGCTAGAAGCTGCGCGGCGCCACCTGCAGAACGAACCATTTGGCCACCGCGTCCTTCTTTGACCTCAATGTTATGGATCAAAGTACCAACCGGAATATTCGAAATGGGAAGCGCATTTCCCGAGCGGATCTCGGCTCCGGCCCCTGCCATAATAGCGTCACCGACTTTGAGATCCACCGGTGCGACAATATAACGTTTCTCGCCATCTGCATAATGGAGAAGGGCAAGGCGCGCTGTACGATTTGGGTCATACTCAATCGCAGCGACCGTTGCTGGGATATCACGTTTATCACGCTTGAAATCCACCATGCGAATGAAACGGCGATGCCCGCCACCGCGGTGCCTGACTGTTACACGTCCATACGCATTGCGTCCACCACTCTTGCGCAATGGCACAAGCAGAGAACGCTCCGGCTTGGACTTTGTAATTTCCTCAAATGTGTGGCCAGTCATTCCACGGGTTCCGGGTGTGACTGGTTTATATTTTTTCACAGCCATTACTGCACTCCCTCAAATATTTGAAGTGTCTGTCCATCAGCCAGTGTAATTATGGCCTTCTTGTGCCCTGGCTTTCGAACAAGCAATCGGCGACTGCGAAGACGGCGGCCCCGCTTTGCAGGAGTATTCATTATGTTCACGCTCACAACACTGACATCATATAACGTTTCGATGGCATCTTTAACCTGCTGACGTGTGGCTGTATCCGCGACGATAAATGAATATTGGTTTAATTTACCAGACTGATAACTGGATTTTTCAGTTACCAATGGACGGCGTAATACGTCATAAATCGTAGACACTTTCCTCTCCTATCCTAAATGCGCCGCGAGGGCATCCAATGTCTTTACTGGCAGGATTAGCTTGTCATATCCGAACAAATCCCGAATGTTCAAATACTGTGCAAGCAGGACCTTCGCGTCAGTAAGATTATCCGTTGAGCGCATCAACATTTCATAAGCCTGATCTTTTTCAGGCAGGAGGACCAGTGCCGTGGACTCACCAACTAGACTCTTAAGAGCACCAGCCATGATGCGAGTCTTGGCTTCAGAAAGAGAGAGTTCGTCCACCACGACCACATCCGCTTCAGCCGCTTTTGCTGATAAAGCTGAACGCAAGGCGGCCTGACGCATCTTCTTGGGCATACGTTGTTCATAACTGCGCGGATGCGGGGTATGAATACGCCCGCCACCAACCCACTGCGCGGCCCGCCGGGATCCCTGCCGTGCTCGGCCTGTTCCTTTTTGCTTCCAGGGTTTGGCTCCGCCACCAGCAACTTCGCTCCGCACTTTTGTATCATGTGTTCCAAGACGCGCATTTGACATTTGACGTACATAAGCCTGATGCATCAGATCCACATTAATTGGGGCCTCAAAGATCGCTGAGGGAAGTTCGACCTCACGAAGCTTCTTGCCTTCTACACTCATAACATCAACTTTCATGGCTACCTTGCTCCCATTTCCTCAGCATTATTGCTTTCGCGCTTCTTTAATAACAACCAGGCCACCTTTACCTCCGGGAACAGCACCATGAACGCCCAGCAGATTACGTTCAACATCTACTAAAACCACTTTTAGAGCTTGAACAGTGACACGCTCGTTACCCATATGACCAGGTCCGCGTGCATTCTTAAAGACGCGACCTGGTGTTGTTCCAGCGCCGCGCGAACCAGGTGCCCGATGCCGATCAGATTGACCATGCGTCTTTTTTCCACCTTGGAAGTGATGACGTTTTACTGCACCAGCAAAACCCTTACCTTTGCTTGTCCCAACCACATCAACATGTTCACCAACGGAAAAAACATCAACAGTTAACTTATCCCCAACATTCGCAGTTTCTTTGGAACGAAATTCACGCAGGAAA
>DAINRK010000196.1:0-7919 GCA_036741855.1 Anaerolineales bacterium | reverse complement strand
AATCTCATCTAATTTACTCTCGGTCTCGGCCTTTTTCATACCGAGAATAGCTCCATTGAGGTAAATGTTCTCACGCCCGGTCAGTTCTGGGTGGAAGCCTGTGCCTACTTCCAGCAGCGAGCCCACCCTGCCATAAATATCAATATAACCTTGAGTAGGATCGCTAATTCCGGACATAATCTTGAGCAAGGTACTTTTGCCAGCCCCGTTACGGCCGATCATACCAACAACTTCCCCTGGCTTGATCTGGAAGGAAACATCCTTGAGTGCCCAGATTGTTTCATCCAGATCCGCCGCGCCGCCAGCTTGCCCACGCATCAAGTTTCCCGCCCTGCGAAAGGGTGCCATAATCGTATCTACCAGCTGATCAGTCAGTCTGTAGTAACTCTTCTGCTTCCCACCGATTTGAAATGTTTTGCCCAGGCCATCAACGTTAATAGCAATACTCATTACGTATACCTAAAGTACATCGGCAAAATCCTGTTCCATCCGGCGGAAATAAAAAGCTCCGCTGATGAACACAGTTATTGCAACCAAGGATGAAATGATGATCATTTTCCCGGGCGCTGTATCGGTGCCAAGCAGAGCCCATCGAAATCCCTCTACTACTCCAGCCATCGGATTCAGCCCATATACTATCCGCCAAGATTCTGGAAGCATGCTGCTGGGATAGGCAATCGGAGTCACAAAAAGCCAAGCCTGGGTTAGAAACGGGATGGTATAGCGAACATCACGGAATTGTACGTTCATCGCAGCGAGCCACAAGCTCACACCTATCGATGTGACCAAAGCCAGCAGCGCAAACAATGGCAACCAGATAATATTAACCGTGGGTACTAACCCGTAAAAGATCATGATACCTAGGAGAACAACAAAAGCCAGTGCAAAGTCAATGATGCCTGCCAGAACAGTTGCTATGGGCAAGGCCAAGCGTGGAAAATAGATTTTCTTAACCATGTTGGCATTGGATACCAAACTGTTCGAGGCCTGAGCCAGCGCGTTCGCAAAGAAAGTCCACGGGACCAAAGCAGCAAAACTAAAGACCGGATAAGGAACACCATCAGAAGGAATGTTGGCAAGCCGGCCGAAAAAAAGGCTGAAAATCACCATCGTGAAAAATGGCTGGATGATAGCCCACAACGCGCCCATCACGGTTTGTCGGTAGCGAACTTTTATGTCGCGCCAGGCGAAGAAAAATAGCAGTTCCCGGAATTCCCACAGTTCACGGAATTTCGGCCAGGCCCAGCCCTTGGATGGTTCTCGGCGAGTCCGGAGCAGGTTCGATGGAATTGTCACTGTAGATTGTTTCATACCAAATTGTTCTTAGCCTTGTGCAAGCTCAATCGCCAAAATCTGCTCCACAACATCAGCAAGATCCGCACCCTTCACAAACGGCTGTGGGCCGAAAGGATTCAACACCTGGCCAGGCCTGGCGATGAATGCTGCTTCGCACCCCGCGCGTAGTGCGCCAGTCACATCCCAATCGTGCGCCGACACCAATCGCACCTGACTAGGCTCCACCTCGAGTTGCCTGGCGGCCAAGTGGTAGACTTCTGGTGCTGGCTTGAAGCATTGGATCTCATCGGCCGATATCACCTGTTCAAAGTGCTCGCGCAACCCAGCAGAGGTGAGCTGGTCTTCGGCTACCTTTACTGTTGAATTCGTAAGTGTAGCGAGCCTTATGCCAGCATCGCGAAGGCGCTGGAGACTCTGGCCGACCTCAGGATAGGCCCGAAGCCTGAGCAGTGTGCCAAGAATCAGATTCTTTTCCTCACCTAACATGGAGACCTTGTAGCGCCGGGCAGTCATCTCCAGGCCTGTATCTTCCTGGACTCTAAAATCCTCATAGGCATTTGTCAACATGGCAGCCATTGCCAATTGCAGTGTCTGCATGAACCACTCTTTCCGCACGGCCGCATCTCCGAAGAAACGCTCGAAGTGCGCGTCCATTGCCTGGAGATCCAGGAGCGTGCCGATCAGGTCGAAAACAATCACATGCGGCATAAATTCTCCTTTGGCTATCCGCCCGCTTTTAAGATATCCTCAATCGGAATATCGCTGAGCTGCCCGCGGAACACATGTTTCTCGTTTTGCTCAACGGCCTCGATGTAACGTCGCATCACGTTCAGCACTCGAACAT
Organism: Anaerolineales bacterium; assembly: GCA_036741855.1. Lineage (GTDB taxonomy): Bacteria > Chloroflexota > Anaerolineae > Anaerolineales > Villigracilaceae > Defluviilinea. The sequence goes on along the minus strand of DAINRK010000196.1, from coordinate 5,779 downwards.
CCTCCCGATTAAAGACTTCACCCTGCAACAAGCGCAGAACTTCGACTCGGTACTCACTCTGGATAAAGAGAGTAAAGAGTGGGAGCAGCTTGTAATACAGGCGGATGAATTCATACCAGATATCCACACCGGCTCGCAGCGTGTGCTCGTAAGGCTTCAATGCCTCTTCGCTGAGGTCGCCCGATTCCAACGCGGCCTGAATTGTCTGAGAGGCAAATCGAGCGCTATGCATGGCGACGCTCACTCCAGAGGAGAAGATGGGATCTACAAAACGAGCCGCATCTCCAACCATCAAGAAGCCATTCCCACAGAACTTGTCGAGAATATAGCTATAGTCGCCTTCTGTCTTGAAATCATTGATACGCACTGCGTTGGCCATTGCCTTTGCCAATCCCTTATTGGACTCGACGTAGGTATTGAAGTAGCGCTCGGATTCAGATTTAAACTGTTGAAAGACCTCGCGCTCTGCCACGACGCCCACGGACGTAACCTTTTCTGTGATCGGAATCTGCCAGGCCCAGCCTCGCGTGACCGGTAGGAAGTAGATGTGAATGTAGTCGGCAGTTTTCGGGTCCTCGCCGCGCGCCACATTTTCGAACCAGCCATGGACCGCATACTGGTTGAAAATCTTATCGTTCTGTTTCAGATTCAGTTGGCGTCCTAACAGCGTTTGGCGACCGCTGGCATCCACGACGATCCTGGCAGGAATATCGATCTCCTGTCCGGCGAACTTTGCTCGGACACCGACAGCTCGATCATCCACAAAATTGACCTTTTTCACCTGCACACCCTGATGTACCTCTGAGCCAAGGCTTTCGGCATGCTTGAGTAGCAAGAGGTCAAATTTGCTCCGGTCCACGTGATAGGTATGGTCCCGGTCGATGCCCTCCTGACGAAACTCTGCGAAGTGCAGGGCTTGTTCTTTCCCATTGAAATCACGCCATGAGGCACCGAATTTCTTCGGGAATCCTGCCTGATCCATTTTGTCGATAAGTCCGAGTTCGCCGAAGACTCGCATCGTGGAAAGGACTAGCGATTCACCCACATGAGGCCGCGGCTGGTTATGACCTTCCAAGATCAAGTTCTTGATCCCAGCCTTTGACAGATATGATCCTAGCGTCGAACCGGCCGGTCCTCCGCCTATGATAATGACATCGTACATAATGTTATCCTCCGTGATTGGCTGCTATTGTTTTAACTACAGGGCTTGGTATGCTGGCCAATTTGACCGCTCCAGACAAGGAATTCTCTACATTCTCTCGGGTACTGTGTTCGCGCCCATTAACTCTCGTTTCGACCTAGAATACTGTATCGCCGATAACGCCGGACTGGTCATAAAGGTTGTCACCAGCGCCATCAAGACCATCATCGTAAAGACCGTTGGGGAGAGCACGCCCAAGTCATAGCCGATACTGAGCACAATTAGCTCCATCAAGCCTCGGGTGTTCATCAGTGCTCCCAGGGCAATGGACTCAGACCACGATTGGCCAGTGAATTTGGCTGCGAGCAGACTCCCACCAAACTTTCCTAGCACTGCCACGAAAATAATTAGACCACAGGTTAGCCAGGCCAAGCTGTCATTCAAGAGACCGATTTGAGTCTTAAGTCCGGTGGAAGCAAAGAACAGGGGCAATAGAATGACCAGACTGACATCCTCAATTTTGGCCGCCAGTATCTTTCTGAAGTCGACCTGAACTGGCATGACCACGCCGGCCAGAAACGCTCCAAACAGTGCGTGAATGCCGATCACCTCAGTGGTCAGAGCAGACAAAAACAGTACGACGAATGCAATCACGGCGAAAGCCCGGCTTAAGTTTTCGGCACTAGTCTGACGTGCCGCTAGACGCTGGAGGATGGGTCGCACCAGCGTCAGCATGGCGAAGACATAGAGGATCGATAGGAGAATAGTAAACAGAGCGCTTGTGACTGTGCCGGCTTGGACAATTGCAATCACGACTGCCAAGATACACCAAGCGGTGACATCGTCGGCGGCAGCACAGGTAATCGCCAGCACACCCAACGGTGATTGAGTCAGTCCGCGTTCCTGAATGATCCGGGCTAACACAGGAAAGGCTGTAATGCTCATCGCGATGCCCATGAACAGGCCAAAGCCCAAAAATGAGATGTGCGGAGGAGCAAGCGTTTTATACAAAAAATATGCCAGACTGACCCCCCCAAAAAAAGGCAGAATAATGCTAGCGTGGCTGACCACCACGGCAGTGTGAGCCTTGTGCTTCAGCAGATGGACATCTAATTCCAGACCAATAATAAACATGAACAAGATTAGGCCGAGCTGGCTGAGAACATTGATGTTGGGCAAAGAATCGGGAGGAAACAGGAAATTGCTCACCGCAGGCCAGAAATGGCCGACTAAGGAAGGTCCAAGGATGATGCCGGCGATAATTTCGCCAATTACCCTTGGTTGACCAATCTTGGCAACGAGAAAGGCGAGAACCCTCGAAACGACGACGATCAATACGATTTGGAGTAGCAGGCGACTGAGCGGGTGTGCTGTGTTTTGAGAAAAACTCCGCAAGAAGACCAGCAGTGGGCTTTCCTGAGCAGTAGCACCAATCTGCCCGCTATTGCTTACTACTTCACCTGATTCTTCGATAACTGTTGAAATGTTCTGTGGATTCTCCAACTTTGCCCCCTGGTCGAGAACGAACCAGACCAACGAACCGAAGATGACGACCGTCAGAACATAGAAGATAAGATTTCGGCTCATACTATATATCGCTAGGAATACTGTATTTGGTCCGCATTAAATTTCGAGAATATCAGCCAAGATGTTGATTCCAGCAAAGAACAGCGGGCTAAATAACAGTTGCTTAATCATATTTAGCGGTATTGTAAAATCATCAAACCATCTTCCCCCAAAAGGACGTGGGATTGGGATTATTTGATCGCTTGAGTAAGCAAGTATTTTCCGGTTATATGTGCGAATTGTATCCCGCAGATCTGAGGGCAGTTTACCGTCAAGCTCTAACGCTCGCTCTATCTGAACGAGTAGGGATTTTGTTTCATCAATTGTATTAAGAATCGCGTTGCAAAACGAAGCAGGTAAGATACCCAGGTCACCCTTGATGGTAACCAACTTTGCAATTGCTTCATATGTAATATCCTGAAGCTCTCGCCTCGACATCCAACGCGTTTCGTAATTTAGGCGTTTGAACCATAGCGGTTCCAGCATAGCTTGTCTATGTTCCTCAAGTGTTCGGTGAAAAATTCGGTAACCATGTTTGTTCGGCTCTTCGAAAAAGCGCGATCCTGGGTCCAGAAAGGGCACCATAGGACAAAGGAGCGGAAGCACATTCTGACCTTTAAACTTCTTAAGTAAATATTCACAATAGGCGACGGTTTCTAGAACCGATTGAGGCGTTTGTTGAGGCATTCCAATAAAAAACCAGACCATAACACCAGCAATACCGGCATCCAAGGCTTTTGGAATCCACTCTTCCATCTCAGCCATTGAATAATTTCCTCTGCCAGCCAGTTTGCTAATGGATTGGTCATGGGATTCTGGAGAAAGCATGATATAGGCTTGAGTTGACCTCCCCATTTTCTCTAGCGTATCATGCGAGGTCAGATGAAATTGCTCGAAAAAGACACTCCGATAACCCATCTCTTGGACACCATCAAGATATTGATGCAAGCGGGCTTTCGTTTCAGAATAACATTGTAGTGCATAGATTGAGGTGTTTTTAGCGGCCGCGCCCATCGATCGTAGTTCTTCTAGGATGCGCTGATTATCTTTCTGAACAAGGGTCTTATCGACCCCCATAATATTTCGGTAAGCGAAACGAGACCCGCCGCACCATGGGCAATCCATAGCACACCCTGTGTTGGGTAGTGTCATAATGAGTTTACTTGCAGTTGAATGACCTTTTGCACCTTGATAGTAAGACCAATCGACTGTCGCATCATTGTAATTCTTCATTGGTTTATGCGTAAACCCCGTTGAGACTGGGCTTGATCCTTTTCCCTTAAAGATTAGATTCGGGATGTGTGCGAAGTCATAGTCTCCACGCGTGACAGCCTGCATCAACAAAGTCAAGGGTTCCAGCGTGTCGTATCCTTTTACAACAATGTCAACGGCCGGATATTGAATCAACTCATTGGCGTAATATGTCGCAGAAATTCCGCCAAAAATAATGAGTGCTTCCGGATGGATTGCCTTTAATCTTGTTGCGAGTTCAATAGAACCATGACATTGTGCCATCCAATGCAAGTCGAAGCCGAACACTGGTGCTTCCAATCTCGCAAGCAACCCTTCGACATCGATTTGTGGATGCATCAGCATTAGTGAGGCGAGATTCACAATTTCTGTGTTGAACCCATGTTCGTGCAGCCTCTGTTTGATGGAAAAAAATCCAATCGGATACATCTCATATATCGATGTTACGTTAACGCTATCGGAGTCGCTGAGATAAGCAAATAGGATATCGTCGCGCTCACGGAAATCATAAACGCTTGGTGCGTGAAGTAAAAAAAGATCGGCCTTCAATGTTTGAGTGAAAGTTTGATTTTGTTCGTAATCCATTACAATCCTATCCTCAAATTAAGAAATATATAGTCGCACAATAATAAGACAGTTTGCACCTACAGACCTAACCAGCGGGCAATGATCACGCGCTGGATATCTGATGTGCCAGAGTAAAGTAGTCCACCGACTGCATCACGCAGGTCGCGCTCAACTTCTAATTCAGTCATATAGCCATAGCCACCATAAGTTCGGATCGCATCTAGGCTGGAGTGGACAAAACATTCGCTCAAATATAGCTTGGCAAGCGCCGCTTCCATTATTGCAGGTTTTCCCATCTTCTTGAGCCAGGCCACTTTGTACAAAAGCAGTCGAGCAGTTTCCAGCCTGACTTTCATGTCTGCAATGCGATTTGCAACCGACTGAAACTTTCCAATCTTCTGGCCAAACTGGCGCCGCTCGCGCGCATAACGGATGGACTCTTCAAGTTGGTGTTCCATAGCGCCCACATGACTACCCAAGATGCAGCTGCGTTCCCACTCCATCGAGCTATTAAAGATACCAGGCCCAAGGCCTTCCGGCCCCAACCGACTCTCAACTGGCAGGACACAGTCCTCCAAAATCAATTCGCCCATCGGAGAGGTGCGCAGGCCCATCTTTTCGATATTACGGCTAACTCTAAAACCTGGTGTCCCTTTTTCCACCAGAAAGGCAGTGACCCCTCCCATGCCCTTGGCCGAGTTGACTGTAGCAAAGATTAGAGCTACGTCGGCCACGGGTGCGTTGGTTACAAACATTTTTGTCCCGTTAAGGAGATAACCATCGCTAGTCCGTTCTGCCTTGGTGCGCAGGCTATAGGCGTCAGAACCAGAATCCGGTTCGGACATGCCATGGGCACCAATCAATTCCCCACTGCATAACCCCGGAAGGTACTTCTGCTTCTGGGGTTCGGTGCCAAAGGTGAGAATCGGATGTTGGACGCTCCACATTTGTGCATTCATAGCAAAAATTAGACCGTTGTCCCGGCAGCCATATCCCAGGCCCTCCATGACCAGCATAGTGGTCATAATATCGGTCCCGCTTCCGCCGTACTCCTCTGGGGTAGCTAATCCGAGGATCCCCATCTGGGCGCACTTTTTCCAATTCTCGCGCGCTAGCTCACCCTGCCGGTCGTGGTCAATCAAATCCGCATTTAATTCTTTTTTCGCGAAATCGATCACCGCATTCTTAAATTTGAGTTGCTCTTCTGTCCAGGAAAAGTCCATCAGGTTTTATTAATTCTCCTCAGCCTTGATG
>DAINRK010000195.1:0-7980 GCA_036741855.1 Anaerolineales bacterium | reverse complement strand
GTATAAGAATCGCCGGTTGTGACAGGCACATTCAGGGCATTCGCAATTGTAATCCCTGCATCCCCCACTACAGAAGTAAACGCGCCCAATCCTAGGATTTGTGCACCAAGTTTCTCCGCAAGGCGGCCTGTCTGTATCACCTTGCGATATACCGTCTGCTCCGGCAACTCCATCATCCGTCTTGGCGTATAAGGGCAAGCAATAAACCAGCCTTTTATTTCTTTACCCGTCGCTTCGGATTTGATGCCTTCTATCTCCGAGATGTAAACTGGTGGAAAGAATGTTGAGAAGAAATCAATTTGTCGCTCGGTGAGCAGGCGTCCAAGCAGTGGAAACTTGCGGCTGACATCCCGTTTCGCGTCGATGGGATGAATGATGAATGCGAATGTATCCACTTGTTACCATGATTCCAATTCGCCCTCGCCGGGGCGCGGGTATAAGCGTCGGTGCAAGCTGGCAGACTTGAATTTGTGATGATCACTATCCTCGTAACGAATATCCTTATCGATGACACGCCGGTCCTTTGACGCAGCAAGGACTACATCAGACTCAATGGTGCGAGCAGGGTATACGATCAGCCCTGAACCCAGGCGGCAATTATGTCCAACGGCACTTCCGATCACAGGGCGGTTCGAAATATTCAATTTACCCTGACCATCCAAGGCACGAATAGGGGCAGGGATAAGGTTGTAATCTGTAAATGTTGAACCAGCACCAACAAACGTATTACGTCCAATGACGCACATTTGCAGGCAGGTGTTTTGTGCGATCATGCTGTTTTCCATCACGGTCGTCATGAACAGGGCCGCACGGAAGGGAAGAAAAGCTCCATCACCAACGACACATAACATCAACTGAACATCCTGGGATATGTTGACGTTATTCCCAATAATACAGTTCTCGATAACTGCTCCCGCATTGATCGTGACATTATCCCCAATCGTTGTTGGCCCATGGATTATTGCATGAGGGTCAATTAGACAATTCTTGCCGATCTTGACCAGTTCTGAGCACTCAAGAATTTGCCTTCCCTCATAGATTGCCTTCCTTAATATTCTCAGTTTGAAAGCCAGGTCTTCGTTAAGGCGTTTTTCGAACCGGGCACCGCGGGCGAACAGGCCGAAGACAACATCGACGATAAAAATATGCACCCATGAATCAATGGCAATCAGGGCACGCAAAGGAACCTGAAAGACCAGGTCACCACTTTGATCAGCCATATAGGTAGGTACATGGTAGTAACCGATTTCGCGGGCTTCAAGATCTATTACCAGCGGTTCAACATCCGCAACCGGCCCTTGAGGGTAATACCATAAATCTGCAAGAAAAAGCTGACCTGCTGGAGTGTAGGAGGTTGAAAGAGGAAGAGCATGTTCTTTAAAGGCCGGGTCGTCTACAGAAAACGCTGCCCGACATGCGCGCCTTTTTTTTTGAGCCATCGTAATAAAGGTACGCATATATTCTTCGTCAAAAAACAAATTATCCCGATAAACAATCATTTCTTCACGGTGTACAGGCATGCGTTGGCCGGTTTTTAATTCAAGTTCACGCGTTGTGTAAGGTGCAAGAACATTTCGTTGATTTAACCAAAGCGGCTGGTTTTGTATGCGTAAATCCCGTGCGAGTTCATTGAACGGCGATATAAGATGGGGAGCATTGAGGATAACCTTGAGCATATGTATGAACAATTATTCCACAAAATCGAAAAAACAGGGACGGGAAGTTCGCGCCTGTATACTATGGCACCCACAAAATTGTTGGGAGAAAATTCAGTTGGTAACAGCTAGTAAATCGGGGATTGATCGATAACAATAGTACAGGTTTCATCGCCAGCAGCAATACATGTTTTCTCTTCCACATTGAAGACCTTTCCCCCACTTAACCAATATAAAGCTTCCTGCAACAACCCCACCGCGAGATGACAGACCGGGTCCTGGGACTTGCGTTCCCAACAAAGTGGGCAGCGTTCGATGTGCCAGAGAATTTTCTCATTATCATCTTCGACCCGGACACGTTGATCTGTAAAATTGTTGAATAACTCAGCAAATGCGCTCGCTCCTGCGTGTAATTTTATAGGGAGGGGCAATAATCGAAACGCCATCTCTGTCAGCCCTAATTGTGTGCTGTATTGACGCACTCCATAATTAAAACAAGCACGGCCGATACGAAGGGCAAGGCCGCGTCCGCCATGCGGACCGTAAGCCTGCTCCAACATTTCTGTGAGATTGCTTACGGTTGAAAAGGGAAAGGCGGGTTCGGTATTATCAGAAGGGTAATTTTCGATAAGTGTCGAAAGCGACGCAAGTTTGAGCAGAGCATTGACTCCATTACGCCCCATGACTTCTTCCATCGACAAAAGTATGATACGCCCCATTCGATTTGGATAATGATAGGTCGCAAGTGCATTCATGGGGAAAGTGTCACTGATGGTGAAGGTGAAGGAGATAAAGAGGCCGATATCTGTGGCGTCTGTACGCCATCGTCCTTATCGAGAAATGCCTTGAGTCTTTCCGCAAACTGCTGAGGCTCCTCCAGCATGGGAAAATGCCCAGCTAACGGAAGCCGTTCGATCTGCGCGTGACCAATTCCCTTTTGCATAGGCTGCCACTGTTTCGGGTGAACAATGATATCGCGGTCACCGTATATCCCCAATGCTGGAATTTTGATCTGGTCCAGCATGGGACGCAGGTCCGTGCGACGAAGCGACCCAATAGAACGTAGAAATGACTCAAGTGTTGTACGCGTGAGGTCGCGGTCCATCATCCCAGGAAAGCGCGGATCTCTGCAGATAAATGGAGAATACACCCTCATCCCTGCACGGAAAACACCCATCATATTGAATAGCATGAAGGCAACAGGGCGAAGTCCCAATAGTTTAAGCAATGGTGCCAGTGATGATCCTACCATTGGCGAGCCCACAACGACCACTTTGCTTACACGTTCGGGAAAACGAATTGCGACAGAGAGACTTACAGTCCCGCCCATACTATGACCGACAAGCGGCGCGTGCATAATGCCCAATTGATCCATGAATTGATTAACGAGGCCGACAAAATCCTGTACTGCATATGTCTCACGCTTCTTGCCTGATTCGCCAAACCCCCAAAAATCCAACGCGTAGGTGCGGTAGTAACGGCCGAGAAATCCCATAGTCTCCTGCCATAACCCCCATGAACCCAGCCAGCCATGCAGAAGAATTACGGGCTTTCCACGCCCATACACTTCGTAATGAACGATCCCTTGATCAGTGGTAATTGATGACACGACTTACCAGCTCACGGGTTCCCCCTATCCTCCCGACTCCATTTCAGCGAGAATACTATAAAGTAATTCAAGAAGAACAGATTTTACCGTGTCTTTATCTGTGGCGACACAAGGAAGGAATTTGACTTTGCTATCAAGCCGAAGTGCATGACGCATATCTTCAAGGTCCCATGCATCTTCCTTGTCCTGCTTGTTCGCGGCAACCACATACGGTGTGGGCGCATACGCGCGAAAGGTCTCAAGGATCGAGCGTGCCTCACGGAACGTTTCAGGGCGAGTGCTATCCACCATCACAATAAAACCTAACATACCTTCAGAAAGAATCTCCCACATGAAATCGAACCGTTTTTGCCCTGGAGTGCCAAATAGATAGAGTACCAGATCTTCATCCACAGTGATGCGCCCAAAGTCCATCGCGACTGTTGTCGCTTCCTTAACAGAACGTTCTGCCACACTTGAGATCTTTCTCTCCGTTGAGACGACGTCAATTTCGCTGACAGACTGAATGAATTCAGTCTTGCCGGCGCTGAAGGGACCTGTGACCACCATTTTTACTGTTTGCATAATATCCGTCCTTCCACCGTATTAAAGAGTACGAATGCGTCCAATTAATTTGTTTACCAATGACTTCTGTTCTTCTTTGTTTTGGGTGGGGAAAGTTTTGGGGCTTTGTTGAATGACCATGCCTTCCGGTCGGATAATTTCCACGAGCCCAGCCTGTAGTAATCCGTACACAATTCGTCGGACTTCATGATCATTCATCTTGTTTGTCTGGGCGATCTGCTTCATTGTGTTCTTCGGGTTGATAAATGACACCACACGCCACTCTTCAACGCTTAGATTCACATTTTTCAATGGACGATCAGTAAATTTGAGAGCCATCTCAAGACTGGGAATTTCATCCTGCAATTGTTCCCATTCACGTAATTGACGTGAACCTTCGATAATAATATTTTCCAGGTCAAGCCGCACATTGATGCGATCATCGGGCGGCAGCATTTCACCTTCGAAACGGAAGAAACCTTCAACCCAGGTAAAGAGGCGTCGAATCGCCTCTGTAAAATAACCCTGGAGGTTGGCAAGAATCTCCTCCTGCGAAAGATACCCCGCGTTGATCAGCAAAAGTCCCAATTCTTTGTCTGTGATTTTTCCCGCCCGCTCCACAATGGCACGGTATTGATTAACAGTCAGTTTATTGGCCTTATGCAACACTGCCGCGAGACTTCCATCATCCTGACCTACACGGGCATAGGCCAGCTTCCCCTCGCGGAAGGAAACATAAGCCTGTTCGCTGGGACCATCCACAACGAGTGTACCAGTCTTTTGAGCGAGATTGATCAAGTTAAGCAGTTGTGTAATTGTAAAGTCACGTAGATTGCCGCGTAAGGCCATATATACCTCAACAAAATCTCCACGATGGGAGACTCAAAAGATTATACATGCAAGGGAAACAAGCGTCAAACCAAGCTTCTTGATTGAAATGTGATTGGAAGGTAGCATCGTTTACGCACGCAATAATACACTGATAAACTTAACAACAGAATTCCTTTTGGAGCGTTATGCAGAAAACAATCCTTACATTCTTTCTTAACCTCAGCCTGCTGACCGTTACTACAGCATTTGCATCTCTCCAAGTGACTGTGGCCGATAACGAGGCCGTTCTCAATTTCCCTGAATCGGCCACCTTCCAGGCGACGATCACATCTGATTCTGAAATCAAATCCATCGTACTGGAATACGGGAACGAACAGCAAACTTGCGGTGAAGTAATTGCTAAAGCCTACCCACAATTTACTCCAGGAAAAACTGTAAACGCTGAATGGACCTGGGAAATGCGTCAGAGTGGTTCCCTACCGCCGGGTGCCACTCTTTGGTGGCGTTGGCGCGTCACAGATGTAAATGGCAACGAGACGGTCAGCGAAAGAAAGACAGCTACCTGGCTTGATGATGTTCACGATTGGCGTACGCTTAACAATGGTGATTTTTTGCGCCTACACTGGTATGAGGGCGATCAGACGTTCGCCATTGATCTAGCTAAGGCTGCGTACAACGGCTTGCAATTCAATGAAACAAATTCTGGACTCAAAGCCGAGTCGCCAATAGATATTTACATCTATGCTGACACGAATGACCTGAAAGACGCAATACTTTACGAACCATCGTGGACCGGCGGGCAGGCATTTCCTGATCAGGACATCGTCATTCTGGGTATTTCACCCTATGATCTTGATTGGGGGCGAGATGCAATTGTTCATGAACTCACACATGTATTGGTGGGCCACCTTACCTTTTCATGTCTGGGCGATGTGCCTACCTGGCTCAATGAAGGTCTGGCTGTTTACAGTGAGGGTGAACTCGATCCGCCGTCACAGCAACAACTTGAGGAGGCCATCCGAAGCGACACTTTGCTTACTGTGCACTCGCTGAGCGCCGGTTTTTCGGAAGTCTCAGATAAGGCTTATCTCTCCTACAGTCAGTCCTACAGCATCACAAAATTCCTAATTGAGACTTATGGCCAGGAAAAAATGACATCTCTCCTTGTGGGATTAAGAGAAGGGAACGCCATTGACGATGCTCTAATGCAAACCTATGGATTCAACATTGATGGCCTTGAAGGCGCGTGGAGACAGGCCATCGGTGCCTCGCCGCCACCAGTTTCTCCACATGAAACCGCACAGCCAACCCCAACCTTTGTACCTACAATTATCCCAATTTCAGTTTTGCCGTTGGCGAGTCAAGTTACTCCAACTGCAATACCCACTTCAACTTTTGATGAACCGCCAACTCCTGAAACAGCCACGCGCACTGCCCCACCTCTGTGGTTGACTCTTACTCTGCTTGGATTCTGTTGCATTTTCTTATTTCTCATTGGCGTGGTCGTACTGGGTTTCGTTGTTCGAAACCAAAATCGTCCAGGTGGAAAAAATGAGTAAGAGCCATATTGTAAGAATGATATTACTAATATCGATAACTATATTCGCATTTGGCATCGCCGCGCCGAATCCCGCGTTAGCGTGGCAGAGGGATATTCCGCGGAATCAGGCATTAGTTCTGGAAGAAGGCGAGTCCACAAATCCGCGTGACTATGATCCCGCGACAACGTATAGTTCAGGGGATAAACGAATCTTCAGTGGACTGGTCTCTTTCGATCCGCAATTAAACTTAACCCCTGATCTAGCCGAAAGATGGGAAATCAGCAGTGATGGCACCATTTATACCTTTCATCTTCGGGATAATGCAAAATTCCACAACGGACGCGCCGTCACCGCGCAGGATGTCATCTATTCCTGGGAAAGAGCTGCCAGCCCCGAACTGGCGTCAGAAACTGTACTTACATATTTGGGAGACATCCTGGGTGTAAATGAAATGGTTTCCGGTGAGGCTGATCATATTGAGGGACTCAATGCTCTCAATGCGCATACATTACAAGTTACGATCGATGCGCCCAAGCCTTACTTCCTGTTGAAGCTCACATTTCCAACTACCTTTATTGTGGACAAAGAAAATGTCGAAAGTGGGGATGAATGGTATCGTCAGCCAAACGGAACAGGACCTTATCGCCTGACGGAATGGGTCAGATTTGAACGCATGGTGTATGAGGCAAACGAAGAGTTTTATCTCGGCGCGCCCTCCATTCCTTATATTGTGGTCAATTTGTACTCTGGAGACAGTCAAGGACTGTATGAAACAGGCGATGTGGATATCACAAATGTATATTCCATCGAACGATTTACTGATCCCAGCGAGCCACTCCATGAGGAGTTACGTACAGGTGTGTCACTCTGTACTGGTTTTATTGTATTCGATACCACACAACCACCATTTGACGATCTGAACGTGCGTAAAGCTTTTTCGATGGCATTTAATCGCCAGCAATATATCGACGTGGTATTAGACGGGCATGCCCTGCCCGCCGGTGGCATTTACCCGCCAGGTTTGCCAGGATTCAACCTTGCATTACAAGGATTACTTTTTGATCCCGTACAAGCGCGTGAATTGCTGAAGCAATCGAAATATGGTGGAGTGGATGGCCTGCCGCCCATCGTTTTTACTGATTCAGGGATCGGCAGTTCGATGGGCGGAGGGATCGCTGCACTTGCGCAAATGTGGAAACAAAATTTAGGTGTTTCCATTACAGTTGAAAATCTTGAACCGAATTTTTATTATGACCATATACACGCCGGTAACCACGGTCAATTGCTGGACGGCGGCTGGTGTGCGGATTATCCTGACCCCGAAAACTTTGCGGATGTGCTATTTCACACGAACTCAACTCAAAACAGCGGCGGTTATTCCAACCCTGACTTGGATGCGCTTCTCGAATCCGCACGTGTTGAACAGGATGTGACCAGACGCATCGCGATGTATCAGCAAGCCGAGCAACTTCTCGTCGATGATGCAGCCGCGCTCTTTACAGTCCATTGGCTTTCATATGAATTGGTTAAGCCATACGTGCAGGGATATGTGCTCACCCCAATTGATATTCCAATTGAAAGATATATGTGGCTGGATGGAAAATAGCCCCCACCCAGCCTCCCCCAAAACCGACGAAGTCCTGTCGGGTTTTGGGGGAGGTGCGAGAGGGTTATGGTCTGGCTTCCACTGCAAACTCGACCCGCGCGATTCTTCCCCCAATACTAGAAATCATAAATTCAAATGGAAGACTCCCACCCGCAGGTAAAGCTGTGCTTGATTCCCACCTGCGAACACCAATCA
>DAINRK010000194.1:7235-7992 GCA_036741855.1 Anaerolineales bacterium | reverse complement strand
GACATATGTTAACCTTGTTGATCTCTCCAAATCTTATAGTTGTTCCGAATCTGCTCTATATGCCCTGGAATGTGTGATGAATAAATATTCAGCCATTTCTCGAATGTATAGGGCTCGTCGTATTCCGGATGTTTCGCACTATGTTCAAACACTTCATCGGGCTGTTTCTTGAGCAACTCATAAGTTGTCTTGCGGACGAGTCTTAGCGTTTCGAGTGCATCTTCATAGCTTTGATTATGGTAGTCAAGTTCGATCGCCCATTTGTCTTGATCATATCCCATCAGCATTCCGCCAGGCTCGACTATCAGTTTGCGGGCACGTAATGCCGCATTTGATTCTGAGTCCGCAAGATGGACAAGCACCTCGTGCACGCTCCACTCTTTCGGCTCAGGCTTGAACTTCCACATTTCCTGGGGAACCTCTTTGAGCGTTTCGATAAGCATCTCGTAGCCACCGCCATAGAGTTCAATTTTCTCGTTTCGTTCTTTGATGTTCATAATGCATATACCTCGGTGGTCGAGTGGGGTCGAGCGATAGCGAGAACCCGTATTGAGACCACCATGTCTTCAAGTTATTTCTTGTTTACTTGCAATAGTTGGTCTCGATATGCCATCACTGTCGTTCGGGCTACTCGACCAACGTTTCCTCAGTCACTTCACTGGTTCCCATAATTCAACTTTATTCCCCTCGGGATCCATAAACCAGCCGAAGGAACCATATTCCATTTTTTCGATATCACCAACAACTTCCGCGCCGC
>DAINRK010000194.1:0-7225 GCA_036741855.1 Anaerolineales bacterium | reverse complement strand
CCTTCTTTGACCTGCTTGAGCGCTTCCTCCAAATTGTCTACGATCAAGTTGAACATGAATCCTTTTTCTGAAGGATCAAAATATTTGGTCCCCGCATCGAACGCGCTCCAAACGGTTTGAGAATTGGCAGGCATGTCCTTTGGAAAGTACGCGATGCCCCAATCTTCAAATTCCATACCCAGCCATTTTGCATACCAGTCGTAGAGCTTTTTCGGGTCCGGTGATTTGAAGAAGACTCCACCAACGCCTAAAACTTTTGCCATATGGTTAGCTCCTTTATGAGACAGAATGTAGGAACTACATTCCTATTTTTCCTCTTGTTTAACTTCCTGAGCTTTTCCTTGTTTCTCATCCCGTTCTCGGATCGCGCCCAACAGACGCGCTTGTTCGGCCTTCAACTCTCGGTTCTCCTGTTCGGCGCGCGCCAAACGCATGGCACCAGTGCGTCCCAGCGCGCGGCCTCCTAGTAAACCCACCAGTAAGGCAAGCAAATATCCGATGACACCTAAAAGGATTACCCACCACTCGTTGATAATAAAAGCTGTGACAATGCTCATGATGAGCACGATCCAGCCGTAGGTATCAAGCAGGAACCAGAAGGGGCGGGGTTGTTGCATAAGTTATTGCTCTGCCGAGATCGCGTTATAAATCGTTTGAATGCTTGCAGGGTCACCTTTGAACGTCTTGCCGTTGGTGCGATTTGCGATTCTCAACATGAGGTCGGCATCGGCGTCGTCACCAAAAGCGATGGTAAATACTTTCGTGCCTTCCACACTTTCGCCGCTCGGCAGGCAGTTGAACATCTGGTTCTGAGTGTTTCCACTGGAGGTATCCTGTCCATCTGAAAGCAGGACGATACCATATAATCGTTTCTCACTGTTTGCTTCATGGTCTGCTTTGATTGCGTCCATTCTCTCAGTTGCCTTACACACCCCATCATAAAGCGGAGTGTTGCCGTTGGCAAACAAGCCGTCGAGTGTTTTCGTCAATTCTTCGCCAACGTCACCTGCGCGTCCGCCACCGAGTTCGAATACCTCGCCATCGCCACCGAACACCAATAGATAGATCTCATCGTTTGGGTCGAGTCGTTCGACAAAGCTGATCGAACTCGTAATCGCGCTCTTCATTTTATCGCCTTCCATGCTTCCGGAAATATCCAGGAGGAGCACAATAGTCGCTTTCTTCTTGGTTTGATGGAAAACGTCTTTTACTGCGGATGATACTTCAGCCGATGGGCTCTGCAGCGCGGGGACCGTATCGGTGGTCACGCGCGGATCGGTGCCAGATTCAAGCGCAAGCGGCGCGTGAAGCGGAATCGAAGAATCCACAGGTCGCAGATAATGCGTGATCGCTAATTCCTGTTGAGGCTTCTCCAGCAGATAATCCTTGAAGATTTCCGCCGCTTCTTTTTGGTCAGCGTTGACCCAGTCACCATCCAGAATGCAATAAGGTTGTTCGCTCCAAAACGTGCCTTTGGCAGGGAAGATAAATACAAGTGGATAACGCAACGTCGAAGCGAACTCCGCATTGGTCTTGAGCGTTTCAGCCTCACTGGTTGTGACCGCGTGCAGATACTCCGGTCCACGCTGGGCAAGGATCTGCATCAGCGGACGGCTCTGAATACCATAGTGATAAGTATTTTGTTCCACGCCGCGAAAGGCTTCGACAACCGGATCTGAATAGACTTCATCGGCGGTGAGTCCTTCGGTTTTTCCAAGTGTGGAGTAGGTAAGGGCAGTCATCGCGAGAAGCCCAACATTTGAATAATCAGGATGTGTATGACCAAATTTGAACTGTCCCCATTCGGGGTGACCAAGGCTTTCCCAACCTTGCGGATTTTCTGACAACGCCGCGATGTCATCCCAACTAATGGGCTTGTCGGGCCAACCCAGCGCTTCTGCCATCGGGCGCCACATCGCGAAACCGATCGGGGCGAAGACTGTTTGTGTGCATTCATCCGGAATGAGGAGTTTGCCGTTGCGGTCACGCCAGACGCGGTTGGCTTCATCCACCCAGGATTGATCGCCCGGACTCCAGACAACGGGCTTGCTGGTTCCGTCTAAAATGGCAGTCTGCGATCCGCCGGAGGTGACGTGTTTCACGGTAACGAAGATCGAATCGCCCGATGCGACTTTGTGCTGCTCCTGGTTGAACTTTTCGACGACCGCGTTCATCCAGTCCTCTTTGGTGTTGGAGGAGGAAATTTCGATGGCGATGGAATTTGCAGGCGGCGCGGCTGTGGCATCCGCAGGAGGGGTTGCGACAACTCCGCCCTGAAGCATCTGTGAGATGCGTGGGAATAACAATGCTCCAGCGATAATGCAGCCAAACAACAAAACGGCCAGTATTACAACAATTGCACTCCACGATACCTTCGGTTTTTCAGAGTAATCCATGGTGGTTCTCCAGTTTTCTTCAACAATAACAAAATAAATCGTCTACAGAGATTACAAGGTCATTTGATTTTATGTACGTTTTCTGAACCGGTTTGTAGCAAAGAGTCTACGTGGGTTGGAGTGCAAACGCCGCACCTGCGGTGGGTGCAGGTGTCCGACCTACATCTTTATACAACTCCCACAACGAGTCGAAAACCAAGAAAGGGATAGAAGAAGCCAGGCGGATATCCACGTCGATACGATGTGCGCGCGCCAAACACCGTATCGTTGTAGGAGCCACCGCGTGCCACGCGCAAGGGTCCCGCTGGCACGGCCTCTCCCTCGAGCGACGTATATGGGGAGGAAGTCCATTGCTGGACGTTGCCACACATATCCAGGACTTCAAATGGGCTTACATCTTGTGACCTACTGCCCGCATCGACTGCATCCATCACTTCGCCTTCAACTGTATTTGTGAAACTCGGATTGAAAATCTCTCCCCATGGAAACGGCCTGGCATCGTCGCCGCGCGCTGCATACTCCCACTCTATCTCTGTGGGCAGGCGCACTGCCCGATTTTTGATCAAGCCCAACCAGCGGCAATAAGCTTCAGCCTCAAAGACAGTGATGCCTGTAATTGGACGAAACGGTCTCTTAAGTTGAGCATTCCATCCGTCAGGCGCAGAACGGTCTGCGCGTCCCCAGCTACCTGAATCGCCTTTCATCCATTGAAGCCCCTCTTTATTCCACCAACGTTCCTCCTCGGATGCTTTGCTGTCAATGAATACCGCATATTGACTTACAGTGACCGGAGTGTGCGCGATTTGAAACTCCGCGACTTGCATTAGGCGCGGCGGAGACTCGCGCGGGTGAAATCGGCTTCCCATACGGAAGACTCCCGCGGGAATCCGTTTCGTCAATCCGATGGAGGCTTTAGCAGAGTAGTCTATGGGCATTAGTAATGGTATACAGTTACACACGTAAACAGAGAAACGCGTGTTTACTCGATTTCCACCGCCATCGCCACTGCCTCGCCACCACCCAAACAAAGCGACGCGATGCCGCGCTGGAGTCCTCGATCTTTCATTGCATAGATTAGGGTTGTCAACACGCGGGCTCCGCTTGCTCCAAGTGGGTGACCCAGCGCGATCGCGCCACCGTTGACATTTACCTTGCTCCAATCCCAGCCCTGGTTGGCGAGGGCATAACCATCCGCAAGAACTTGCGCGGCGAATGCTTCGTTGAGTTCGATCAGGTCAACATCTTTGAGTGTCCAGCCAATTTTATTCAACAACTTTGGAATCGCCTGTGCAGGTGCAGCGAACAAATATTTCGGTTCTACAGCGGCTTGCGCGTAACCAACAATCTTGGCCAGCGGCTTGAGATTATTTTTTTCCGCATATTCGCGTGATGAGATAACTACTGCCGCGCCACCATCGTTCATTGGGGATGAATTTCCGGGTGTCACTTTTCCATCTGGTTTAAAGGCAGGCCTGAGTTTGGACAAAACCTCCAGCGACGTATCTTTTCGTGGACCTTCATCCGTATCTATAATCGTTACTTCGCCTTTGCGACCTGGGATTTCCACAGGGACGATCTCTTCTTTGAACTTTCCCGCCTCTTGTGCAGCGACTGCTTTTTGATGGCTTTCGAGTGCGAATCGATCCATCGCCTCCCGCGTGACTTCATACTCTTCGCCGATAAATTCTGCCGCGTTTCCCATCCCCCAATTTTCAAACGGATCCCAGAGTCCGTCGCTGAGTAATGAGTCGGTGAGAGGTTGGTTGCCAAACTTCAACTCACCTGAACGTCCGGCAATCAAATAAGGCGCGCGGCTCATAGACTCAAACCCACCGGCTACAAATAAATCTGCGTCACCTGCACGGACAGCCTGAGAGGCGATCATCGCGGCTTTCAATCCTGAACCGCAGACCTTATTGATCGTGCTAGCACTAACGGTGGGAGGCACGCCACCCAAAATTCCAGATTGACGCGCGGGTGCCTGTCCTTCTCCGGCCTGCACTACATTTCCCATGATAACTTCTTCGATCTCTTCTGGATTAATTCTTGCGCGCTCCACCGCAGCTTTGACCGCAATAGCGCCCAATTGAGTCGCTGGGATACTGCTTAGCGAGCCCTGAAACTTTCCGATCGGTGTGCGGACCGCGGAAAGGATCACAGCTTCGTTTGTTTTACTCATTACACCTCCTGTGGAAATACGAACAAATCAATTATAAAGCCGATAAAGTGAGAACTTGAATTACAATTCCCCGATGTCTGAAAGTAACCAATCCCTTTATGAATTGATGGGCGGCGAGGCCGGGCTGAGAACGCTTGTTAATCGTTTTTATGACCTGCTGGATTCCTCTCCTGAGGCCGCGCAGCTCCGATCTTTACACCCGAAGAGTTTGAAGCAATCCCGTGAGAAATTCTTTATGTTCCTCACCGGCTGGGCTGGCGGACCACAACTTTATGTTGAAAAATATGGACATCCACGCTTACGGATGCGACATATGCCATTCTCGATTGGAGTAGTCGAGCGCGATCAATGGTTGTGGTGTATGAACTATGCTCTTGATGAAATGACAATAGATGGGGCAGTGGTGAAATATCTCAAATCCCGGTTCGCTGAAACGGCAGATTTCTTACGAAACAAAAAAGAATAGCCTTGCCTTCAAGGGCATAAGTTTACGAGTAGGCAAATATTTATCTATTCAATATGCTTCATCGCCTCTCTTTTGCTCAGTGGATGCAGAGGCGTTGACTTTACAAATTTACTCACAGCACTGGGGTCAACCCGCGCATATTGCCTTAACGCCCATCCTATCGCTTTGTTGATGAAGAACTCCTTAGAATCCAAATTCTCGCGAATGATTTCACATAGCAGGTCAAAATCGGTTTCCCTCTTGTAGTTCAGTTGAAACAGAATAGTAGTGCGTCTTAACCAAATGTTCTTCGAGGCGCGCCACTTTGGAAGGTATTTCTCTCTCACATCAGGAAAGCGGCGGAAGTGCATACCCACCGTATGACCGGCAATTGCATCCACAGTATCCCACCAGGATTTTGTTAAGATCAGATATTCGATTGTTTTGATAAATTTTGCTGGAAGTTTTTTCTCTGACTTATCCAGCAGACCCAGCCCAACATACTGAAACTCGCGTTGAGGCAGTGCCCAGAGGTCGCGTAGGACTGGATCAAGGTCAGTAACTTCAGGCAATCCATATTCAGCATAGAACTGTTTTTGCAATGCCGCGCTTTGCGGAGTTTTGATGCCGAGATACTCAAATTGATCGCGCATGTACTTTTTCATCGGCGCGGCTTGAGCAGGATCTGCATTCTTTTCGAATAATTCTTTTAGAGCGAAAACGTACGGATGCATCCAACCTCCAATCGCTATTCTAATTGCTTGTTACCAGAAATGTGGTTTCGATACGCTCGCAGCCAACCCTCGCTACTCAACCACCAATCTCCAATTACTATTTAGCGATTGCAAAGCGTAATCTCCTCCAACGAAGCTCAAAGCAAATCTCTAGTCTCCAGTCTCTAACTACCTTGCCTTTGCTCCCGCCGGCGCGATAAATCTTGCCCTCCAGATACCATTTGATAAATCGTCAAGGCGAGATTGTTTGGTAAATATGATCACCCAGGTATGACCAGGCTTGAGCGCGGCGGGCGTGCCGTCGAGATTGATAAATTTCAGCGGCCGGGCTCGCCCAGTCTCTTGTTCATACGTAGTCGCGAAGGTGCTCCATCTGATGTTATACATCTGCCCATCACGGAACAAATAGGCATTGCCTCGATTGCCGGGTGCCAGGTTAATATCCACGATGGTTGGCTCGATAACGATGTGCTCTGTAAACATAAGGATGACATTCTCGAATTTCAATTGCCTTCCATTCAAACGATCTACTTCAGGATGCAGAACCCCTGCACTATCTGGATTTGATTCATCAACGTAGCGCCACCAC
This sequence comes from Anaerolineales bacterium, assembly GCA_036741855.1. GTDB lineage: Bacteria > Chloroflexota > Anaerolineae > Anaerolineales > Villigracilaceae > Defluviilinea. The sequence goes on along the minus strand of DAINRK010000194.1, from coordinate 882 downwards.
GACTCCGACGCCGGGTCATAGATCCATTTGGATTGGTTGAGCAGCGCCCAATATTCTTGCAATTCTATGGCTGGCGTGCCGCCTGTAGGAGGTTCATCCGAAAACAGATTGCTCGAGTAATTGAAGTTTGGGTTGAACTTCTTATTTTGTTCTGAAATCCTTGCCATGCGCTCGAGAGTCAGCATGGCACCTCCGCCCTCGATTGTGTGAGCAACCGTCGCACAACCAGGAATTTGTGCCAACACATCCGGGTCGGCTGATGCATAGATCAAACAGCTGTCCTGATACATGGCACCCATATATCGGTAAAAAATGCGCCCTGAGCGAATGGGTCCCACTTCTGCCTTGGGAAGTTCGGTGGACGAGTCTTGAGTAGGGGTGATGTCCGAAGACGGAACCAGGCCCGCATCCCAAAATAGAAGCGAGGAGTTGGAAACTTCAACCGCCTCGGTGCGACCCGACGCCTGTTCCACATCACTATCCGTTCCCTCATCCCCGACATTTTTCTGAGCAAAGTCCAGCCAAGACGGTTTTTCAAACTCAAGAATATAGGTGCCGGTCGGGACGTTGAATCCGTAATAGCCGTTGCTATCGGTTGTGGTTTGTTGAAGCACTGTTCCATTTTCATCCAGCAAGTTAACGCATATCGCGCCGATGCCACCTTCGCGCGGGTCTTGTACGCCGTTCTGATTCTTATCATGCCAGACGCGGTTGCCAAGGATGAAGTCTGTTTGAATCATCGGTGTCGCGCGAATCCCACACTCGCCCTGCAAAGGAACTTCGGGCTCCGGGAATTCGCCGTAAACCACTCCAACGTGCCGTGTGGAGCCTTCGGTGATGTAATACTCGTAGACAAACGGCATGAACGAGAACCCAGCCTGT
>DAINRK010000193.1:3538-8068 GCA_036741855.1 Anaerolineales bacterium | reverse complement strand
AAGGCAGAGCCACCCCACCAAATTTTTAAACCCGAAATCGCCAGAAAATATACTGGAATAATTGAAGTAATAATCCAAAATTCTATCCGCCACTTCCTTTCCCTCAGCATCAAGACCGCGCTGCCAATCGCGGCCAGCAAGACCGGAGACTGAAGGAAAATCCCTTGCATAGGGTTAATGGTTAGGTAGAGCATGGTTTTTAGATTCGGCCACCCAATCCCCATCAACCCTTCACGATGTGCCGCTCTGAATTCCTGCAATTTCTCATTGGCATAACCGACTTCCAGCGGAGAACCAAAGCAGAGCCAGTTATAGAAAAGAAATACAAGCAAGGGGAGCACGCTGCCTGCAAAGAATACAGTAACTGATTTCCAATCCCAGGCCGATTCTTTCGAGCGTATCACGATCAGTATGTACGCGAGCAAAAAGATCGCGATGATTACCGTTGTATATTCTGTCAACACCATGTATCCGAGCAAAAAGCCGCTCAGAAAACATCGGTTGGGTGTAATTGAAGCATTGAGTTGATTCACCTCGATCCACAAGAAGAATATTGAAAAAGCCAGGACAGCAGCCAAGGAATGCCCGTAAAACGCGCCAGCATATGGAAGGACTGGCGTGCCAAGCGAAATACACAATGCGATTGACAGCGCCATCCATTTATTCTTCAGGACACGCACTGCCAGGCTGTAAATCATGGGCGTCAGGAGAGCACAAGGAATGCTGATTGCCAGGGCTGTGACCAGCATAACAAATAATTCAGTGGGCAATGGCTCTCCGAGCAACGCGTAGATCGGTAAGTACACATAAGCTCCTAGCAGGGATGCTCCAATGGCCTTGTCAGTATAGTAATGCCCATTGACATAGGCTTTATCGATCGTCTCAAGCTCACCCTCCTGATAACTATCTATGACGAGACGATGCTCTTCCACGATCGCTTTAACCAAGCCAAGGCGCGAAGCGACGTTTCCATCCAGGGGCTTGATGAAATACGCGTAGAATGTGAGAGTAAGAAGAAAAATGATGAACAGGTTGATTTTATGAAAGTTCAATAGCGTTTCCTCCCTTCCTTGCTATGAACACTTCTATGCTGAGCAGACGGGTGATGAATTGATTGTAAGCGATTTTAGATGTGAGCAGAAAGAGAACTTAAAAGCAAAACGGTCTCGTTGACACGGTCTTGTTAGAACCGGTCCGGGACCGATTTTCATCCGCGTATTGATAGATATAGTTATGGGTTGTTGGTATTTTTTGCTACGTACTCTGCCCAGCGCCTGCCAATCTCTTCCCGGGCTTTCTGGCGCGTGTACCCATATTTGACTCGGAGCATCATGACGTATTTGTCGAACTTGACTTCCGCCTTGTCAACCTTGATTAAATCGTAATCAGCCATCAGGCTCCACCACCGCGTGGACTGGCTCCGTATCTCGTTCCATTTTTCTTCGAATAGTTCTCTGCTCATCATAATGAAATTTTCCTTCTCTTAATTAAACACTTCAAATTTCCCCTTCGGGCAGTGTTTCTTCGCGTATTTGAATCTGTTTTGAGTTTACATGATTTTGCTTATCGGCAGTTGACTATTTCCCACTAAATTGGCAAAACAAAATTTACAAACTCTTTCGCTATTTGGCGACTTGTCTTCATTGTACTACAGTAGTTGATAATTCCAACATAACAATCGCGTTGACCTTCGGATTCACGCGTTCGATCTGCGCTATTTATAAACCCTTCTCCATGACCTCCCACCACCCCATCAACTCGCTCATCGCGAGGCTGGGTTGTGCATCTCCCTGCCTGCCTGAATTCCACGTGATGATCAAGTCACTCTTGGCACGGGTGATGCCCACATACAAAAGGCGCAAGCGTTCCTTCACATAATCCAGCCGCGATTGCATCGTGGCGTTGCCTTCTTCGTACCAGTCATATTCGCTCGTCGACTCGAGCGCTTTCAATTGGGCGAGCGCTTCAGCTTCGAGGTTCAACCCACTGCGAATAAACCACTTCTCCGAGATATAACGGTCATACATCTCTCCCGAGGGGAAGTCATAATTATTCACGCTCATCAAATAGACCCGGTCCCACTCGAGCCCTTTGGCTTTGTGCACCGTCGTCACCACCACCTTGCCTCTGTGCTGGTTCGGGTCGAAGCCCGAATCGTCCGATGAGAAGCCAATGAAGCGCCGTTCGTTCTTGGCGATCACCGCCAGCTCCGCGGTCAACTCAGGGAGTCGCCACTCCGCGTGGTCATCAGCCACCTGCCTCAGGACGAGCGCGAGTTTGAGCGACAATGCTAAGTCAGCGGGCTGGGTAAAGACATCCTGAGACAGTGTCAGCACCAACTGGTCAATTGGAAGAGTGACCGCCTCCAGCCACCTGCGGACGTTGACTCTGAACTCGCTCAACTCCTGAACGACTTGTTCTTCTTCTTCCTCACTGACAGCTGCCAGCCAGTCATTGTGTTGTCGCGGCGATATGAAGTTCTCCACATCGATCATCTTGCGCAATAACGTGGATGCTCGATCCGCGGTTGCGCGTCTTTCCTTGTCGTTCGCCGGGTCACTTTTAGACCCATTGCGATTCGTCCCAAAAATGTCCCGCCTGAAGACCTGATACGCTTTCGATAACTTGGTCGAAGACTGAGGGTCCGCCAGATACGACAATAAATAATTCAACGCGCCCGCCGCGGCGCGCGTGTTCGACGTGGATGCCAGAAACTCGATGATCTCAATCCCCTTCTTCTTGAGCGCTTCGATGACCTCCACGCCGCGTTGATTGCGCGGCACCAGCACCGCGACAGTCTTATCCATATTCTCCGGCAGCCACTTCTGAATGGACTTGACGACTGCCTCAGTCTCTTCTTCGGGCGTGTACTTCTTCTCCGCAAAACGGATAGTTGTCTTATCCTCCTGAGGATTCCGCTGCGGGTCATCCTCAGGGACAGGTTCAATGTACGGCGTATCGAGCGCGGTCCGCACCTGGGAGGCGGGATGGTCGGTCATCACCCAGTCGATCAGATGATTCGCGAGGTCGATGATGAATTGCTGTGAACGACCTGATTCGTTCATGTCCACATGGTTGTTATTGCGAATAAATTCGCGCAGGAGTTCAGGGGATGCGGTCGTGAACGTCTCGAAGATGGCCTGGTTCGGGTCACCCACGCGCACCCAGTTGCCGCCCTCGCCGGATAACAAGCTCAATATCCTCTCCTGCGTAATGCTTGAATCCTGGGCCTCATCTTCGAGGATGAACGGATAACGATGACGTAATCGCTCCAGAAATTCATCGTCATTTTCGAGCAGGTCGAGCGACAGACGAATCAGATCGTCAAAGTCCACCGCGCCGCGATAGGCAAGGGCGCGTTGGTAGTCGGAATAAATCGCCAAGCCCATCTCAGCTAATGGAAGAGGTGCAGGCGCCTGGTCCAGCAATGTGCGCATTCTGTCGGGGGTCAACCGTCTGTCTTTTGCAGAACGGATGAATGCCAGCGCAAGGCTTTCCATCATGTCTGGCAGTTGCTGGCGGTGGACCCAGTCACGTTTGGATTCATCCAGCGCGGGGTCGAGATAATCATCGAGATACGTTGAATTTGCCGACAAAAATGCGTTGACTGCCTCACGTCGGATGAAGTCAGCTTCGCGCTCGTCGAGAATGGCGAACCGCTCTTCGAGTCCGACACGCGCCGGCTTCTCGCGGACGATGTCATGCGCCAGTCCATGCAACGTGCGGACGCGATATTTATAGAGTGCCTGCAAAGGATTATCAAAGAACCGTTTGATGCGCGCTTCGAAGTTATCCACCGCCGAGTTGACCAGTGTGACAATCAGCACTTCCTGGTCGTCGCCGAGCGCGCTGCTGCCAATAATTTGCGCCGCCAGCGCCGAGAGGATCTGCGTCTTACCCGCACCCGGGACAGCCGCAATACCAAGCCGCCCGCCTGTGTAGCGGAGGATTTGTTCCTGGGAGGGTCGAGGGATGAAGATGTCCATTTATTTTTAACCACGAAGAACACAAAGAGCACTAAGAATTCTCTTTAGAAGTTTCTACAATTTTACACCCAGCGGGAGGATTTTAGAACATTTGAGTTATTTTGCGAAAAGAATTAGCCACTGAGACGCAGAGTCTCAGGGTCTTTTCCCCAAATTCTTTGTGTCTTATTATCCCCACATGGGGCAGTGGTTAGACATCTTTGTTTCGTTGCAATTTCACTTTATGGGGTTGGATTCAACGATATGTTCTGCTCCATAGCAGGGTAAATAAATGTAATAGGCCGGGTAATTTCCTGAGATTGATAGCCCGGGGCTTGAACAGTAAATTTGATGGTATCGGTATCATGGAAAAACGCATTCTCAAAGAAATAAATTCCTTGCGCATCTGTTGTGACCGACTCTGAGCAAGTCACAGGCGATGTATATGAACTATGTTCACAAGTGACTGTCGCTCCCACAATCGGCTCACCAGTACCTGTATCGGTGATCTTTCCGTGAATCTTGCCCCAACCCAAATCTCCTGGGATGGGTGGTAAGTCAGTCG
>DAINRK010000193.1:0-3528 GCA_036741855.1 Anaerolineales bacterium | reverse complement strand
GAAATTAAAAAGACAATCAAGATGAAGAGTGGAAATATTTTTTTCATAAACAATCCTTTAAGAATGCGTGTTCTTAACGAAATGACACCTGTTTGAGTTCCAGCAGTTTGATGAAGGTATCAATCACCCTCTTGAGTTGAGGGCTTTAAACATAAAACAGGGACAGCATTCATTTACTGTCCCTGTATCAATTTCCAATTCCTCAGTCCTAATCCCCTTCGGCCTTTCCAATCACTGGCTTGTTCGATTTTCGATTCATCCATTTCCACAGTGCCCACAAAATCAACGCGGGCGGCAGGACAATCGGAAGGATTGCTACAGCCAACCAGATGAGGAAGTTGGCGATTCCCTGATATGCCACAGTGACTGTGTTCTTCGCTTCGTGATATGTGTCACCCGGTTTCCATGGGATGGGTGTTGCAGTAGGTCGTGCAGTTGGAGTCGGCGTAGGGGTAAGGATCGGGAACTCAGGCTCGAAGTTGACGGTGATCGTCGAAAAGGCCGAACGATCGGAGATGTAGTTCATCTGTCCTTTGATCTGCTCGATCTGTGCTTCGATGTTTGCCAGTTCCTGATTGATGCGCAGGGCTTCATCCACCGTCTTGGCATCCTGGAGGAATTCCTGAATGCGGGCACGCGTGGATTCGAGATTCGTCAACTGCGATTGCAGATCGACATATTGATCAGTGACATCCTGCCCGGAGGCCGTTTCATCCAGCACACGGATCGATAGTTCGCGCATACGCGTGAGGGCGCGTTCGAACTGGTCTACAGGGATTCCAAGCGTGATTGTGGCATACATCAGATTATTGCCATAGTAATCCTGATACCAGATGCGCGAGCTGATGAGGTATCCGCCCAGATCAGAAATGATTTGAGTCGAGCGATTGACAGCGACATCTGTATCTTTGACCAGCAAACGGACATCCGCATTTTTTATGATCTTTCGATTGGTATTTTGCAGAACGACTGTTTCCCCCGATCCGGATGGGTTTCCAATTTCCACCGCAGCCATGGTTGGAAGAGGCGCTAGTTCCTGACCTGCCTGTTGATCAGATTTTTCAACAACTCCCCCAGGCTGGACAAGTAGATCACTTTCAGACGGCAGTGGTGCGTTGGCGATCGGTTCTGAATAGGGAGCTTCGAATGCCGGCGCTTCGGTCGCGGCGGGTGCCGCTCCACATGCGGCAAGTACAAGCATTGCGACGATCACAGACAATATGAATAGAACAGAGCGGGATTTCATTTTATCCTCCGGGTGAATGGGTTTGACTCATAGACTTAATCAGTCACAGAGTCATCTTTAATTTGGCGTTAATCGAATGACGATGAGAATTAAATAAAGTTCCCTTATAAAAGGTTAGGACAGTAGTTCAACTGCTGTCCTAACTATGAAGCAATCAATTACGATTTACTTTAGCACAACCTCTGCCTTCACCACTCCCGCGCGGTCATGTTTCGCGATCAATCTGACTTTCGTTCCTTTCTTTGCTTTTACCACCCATTCCACTTTGACTCGATCCTCAGTACCTTCGCTGAGTTCATCGATGAACACATTTTTATAGGAGCGACCATTGAGTTCGCCAAGTTCTTCGCGCTCTTTCCCTGACTCCAAAGTCGCACCTTTAGGCAATTGAATTTCAGCCATTACACCGCGAGTCACTTTTCGTTCGAGTGCTTTCTTTGTAACATATGTCGGGAGCCAGCCTTCGTTCTCAACGACGAGTCGGATGCGGAACGAATCCGCTCCAAGTGAGGTAACGTTTGTTTCCCTTACAGAAAGCTTCGGCGAGATCAGAGCATGCCACACGATCCATTCAGGAAATGGGCTAATCTCTTTTTCCAAAAACTCAAGCGGTACATTCGACCACATGTGCAAGGAATCCCAACCACCCAGTTCGATCTTTCCAAACTGCGGATGTTTGAACGAATACCAATCTACATATCCCCTGCCTTTTAAGATTTCGTCATTCCACTTGAGCAATTTGAAATCATCCTCCATGGGATGCTCGCGATACCACTCGATATATTTCAGGTTCTCGATGCCCGCCTGCTTCATTGGGCTCCAAAACTCGACCGTCCACGAAAATACACCCATATGCTCATACGACCATTCATCGAATGCACCAGTGATGACCTGTTTGGGATGGTACTGGAAATCGCGATGCGTGGAGATATGGGGATACCCTGTGATCTCCGTTCCCTTTGCGCCGATCTTTTGAAATGTCCACAAATCTTCGGTGATTTGATCCTCATCCGGTCGAACGCTGAAACCGCGTAACAAAACGCCGCTCATGGTATGGAAAGAAATGACACCGGTAATATTTTTATGCTTGACAACAAAATCCACAAGATTACGTGCTTCCGACTCACTGGTCGGATAAGTTCCCGCGCCAAATTGATCCGATTCGGTACGCCAGTTGGCAGGAAAGTTACGATTTAGATCCAGGCTCTCCTTCGGCCGGCGGACGTTGATGGTGACGCCATCGTAATTCTTCAATAAGCCTTCAGGCAAAATCCGATAATACTTGCCACCTGTCTCGATCGGGTCGCGTCGAATCATCAAACGCGGATCATCTGGATGAACCTTCCACGCGCCATTCGAGTCTTCGATTCGCATTTGCAGAATACGCCCATCACCATCGATATCCTCCCAGGCGGTCAAGCCGTCGATTGGGTCTTCAGAATATGGATATGGCTTCGTCACCGAGCGGATTTCTTTTGGACGATCTGCCAGCGCCCATTCCGCACCATCTGGGTTGACGCGCGGTGCGATATAAAATGCGCGCGTGTCCAATGCGCGCCGGACGTTTTCATCTTTTTCATATCGCGTCACCAATGTATGGATGAGATACAACGCTGCTGCGGACCCGGTCACTTCAGAGGCATGCAGATTACCATCCACCCACAGCGCAGGCTTCTCCGCGTCACTCCCGGACTTGAAGCTGGTCGCCGTTATGAGCCACACATCGCGCCCCTCATAGCTTTTCCCGATGGATTCCAGTCGGATCAGATTCGGATATTCTTTTGCATAAGCCTTCAACAGACGAGTCAATTCATCGTAGCGATAGAATTTATCGAAGCGTACCTTTGGCATCTGAATCCTCCAGGAGATAGAATCAAAACGACACAGAGAAAAGCTGGGAAACTACATCTCTGTGCCGCGTTGCAAGTTTCATATTTCTATTTTACCGCTTGTCTCATTGTGATAGCTAAGCCAGAGCCGTGATCATCAAGGGCTTTCAAACAAAATGACTGGCTCCTTTGGCCATGCTTCGGTCACTGACTTTATTACGAGATTCGTCAGACCAGCAGGGTAAATATTTTTGTGCCTAGGCAATTTCTCGAGTAGCATCCAGATTGGAATGTATATCCCCTCTTCAGGATGATCCGGGTCTGAATCTGTAAACTCCTCCCCAGTTCCAGAACCAAACTCACCGCTTACTCTTTCTACCAAAAAATAGATGTGTTTGCTTGTCCGCCCAAAGTGGTTTTCAGCGATTTTTTGCTTTATTGAAACCTCAATGC
>DAINRK010000192.1:6481-8077 GCA_036741855.1 Anaerolineales bacterium | reverse complement strand
ATTCCAGGGGACAACTATTGGACCACACAGTGTAGCATGTATGACAAAACATTTCGCTGGAGGAGGCCCACAAAAGGAAGGGCTGGATCCACACTTCGAATTCCAGAGAGGTCAGATATATCCTGGCAACAACTTCGACTATCACCTGATTCCATTTGAGGCTGCATTCGAAGCGAAGACTGCGGCTATCATGCCTTATTATGGCGTTCCGATGGATCAGACAGATGAAAATGTGGCGATGTCATTCAACAAGTTGATCATCACCGGTTTGCTCCGTGAGAAATATCAATATGATGGCATTATCTGTACCGATTGGGGTCTAATCACAGATGCCCGGATGCGAGATGCTGTATGGCCCGCACGCGCTTGGGGCGTTGAGAATCTGACTGGAATGGAAAGAGTGTTGAAAGCGATCGAAGCAGGTGTGGATCAATTTGGGGGGGAAAGCTGCCCTGAGCATGTGATCGAATTAGTGAAGGCGGGGAAACTTTCAGAAGCCCGTGTGGATCAATCGGTGCGGCGGTTGCTGCGTCTGAAGTTCCAATTGGGTCTGTTTGACAATCCATTTGTGGATGAAGCTCAGGTATCGCAGGTGTTTGGAAATCGCGATTCAGTAGCATTGGGTTTATCCTCGCAACAGAGAGCCATGACTCTGCTCAAGAACGAAGATAAGATTCTCCCGTTGCAAAGCCAAACAAAAATTTTTGTCAAAAACGTGGATCCAGCGATAGCTAGCCAATATGCCCTAGTTGTCGATACGCCGGAAGAGGCAGACTTTGCAATTCTGCGACTCGAGACGCCCTGGGTGCCAGTCGAGACCAAAAATTCTTTTGCGCGTGCATTTCATCATGGTGATCTGGATTTCAAGGGAGAAGCGAAAGCGAAAATCTTATCCCTTTTACAGTCCATACCTACAATTGTTGTCTTGTATCTTGATCGACCGGCAGTCATGCCAGAAATTGCCGCAGCCGCAAAGGCTTTGGTGGGTGAATACGGCGCTGATGACACGGCTGTGCTGAATGTCCTCTTCGGAAGAGCCAAACCTGAGGGCAAATTGCCTTTCGAGCTTCCATCCTCCATGGATGCGGTCCGCCGCCAAAAAGAGGATGTCCCATATGACTCCGAGAATCCATTATTTGTGTTTGGGTATGGATTGACCTATGAAAACTCTTAATTGCTGGCGTATTGTGGGACGTTCCTATTCCAAATGGAGCGGATAATTTTGCTTGCTTAGACCACAGCCTTTGAAAAAAAGAACTAGCCTACCTTTACATCACCGCACAGATGTACCGCAAGTCCCATTTCTGCAAACATGGCTGCCTTCGCTGCCATGGCCTTGTCGGCTATCTCTGCCGATGGTGCATACACCACCTGAATGTGATTTGCTTTATGGCGCGCCATTAACTGATTACGGCTCACATCATGCAATATAGCACTCATGATCGGCCATTGCGGCTGTGTGGATTTCCAGCGGAACTGCATTTCCTCAGGCGGTAATGCAACTACTGTTCCCCGGCCAATGTCTGCTTGCAGGGCGTTATCTTGAATATAAATGCGACTCCAAACAATTTCACCAGGTTTACTCTCGCCTTTGAT
>DAINRK010000192.1:0-6381 GCA_036741855.1 Anaerolineales bacterium | reverse complement strand
TCCACTTCATTGAAATGGGGTACGGCTTTTCCGGCGAAAAGTTCCTGTCCTGTTTCTCTGTGGTAAACAGCAGGTCGCACGACATTATTCAGCAGTCCTTCCGCGAGGTCAGAGGCTGCAGTCATATCCTTTAACCCCAGCTGGTATTGAATGCCGATAGCGTCGCAGCCATAAGTGTCCGCCATTCGCACGGCAGCCACATACATTTTGAGCTGTTCAAGGATTTGAGCATTCGTGAGTTCTGTCGACTCGTCACTTCCCACCACAAACGTCATCCCTTTTTCATCAAGCCAGGTGCGGATGATTTGCGCTTCCTGGTCTGAAACGAGACGCATCTCCGCCAGTAAAGCAGACTGGCTCAAACGTTCCTTATAGATACCACATGGATTCAGCAATTCATCATCGATGATGGCGTTATACATGCCCATACTGCCCTCATCAAAGATTCCAAAAATGGCCTTGTCATTCCTTAGCTGCTTTGCCAATGCAACCCCCAATTGAGATTCCTCCTCTGGCAGGCGTGCCAGATCAAGGTCTCGTACATGACTCATGTCGTGAGTGAGCGTCCCCTCATGCAACCATTGACGAATCCCCCTTAGAAAGAATTCATCCTTGAAATCTTCGCTCCAAATCGTGCTGTAGGTGACGCCCATTTTTGTCAGAGACCCATTTAGATTCAGCAAGCCAACCAATCCGGGCCACTGACCACTCCAGTTGGCAATGGTCAGTATCGGGCCGCGATGATCTCTCAACCCGGCGAGAACATGGTAACTGTATTGCCATACTGCTACTGCCACGATCAGTGGGGCTTCGGGCGGAATGGATTTGAAAGCATCAATCCCCATGCGCTGGTTCCAAATAAAGCCGTGTTTCATTTCATCATCGTAGGGATGCGCCCGTCTGACGGTAAATTCTTCAGTAACCAAGGCCGCAATAATTTTTCGCTCCATATCAGCCTGGGCCGGCCAGCAGGTTTGATTGGCTGGCAGACGCGAATCTCCACTGGCAATGAGAAAGACCTCATTGGGCTGGTAGGTTGGGGGAGGTACGATTTGGGGAAATTTGTAGGTCTTCATGGCTTGCTCCTCTCTGCTAGGACCTTAATCCATGTGCCTATTATAGCGGGCTAATTTGCCCACTTTGCGATCATAAATAGGGAGGATTCCCATCCCTATTGACAAATCAAGTTTGTTGGAGTACAGTATACCATATTATGGTATACCAAAATATAGAAACCAGCACATTTCTTTCTTAGGTTTACATGCCAGACGATCAAATTATTGACAATTCAATGCTCGAATCCGCCGCGATTGAGCCTTTAGAACGTGAACCGCGACTCTATGAGCGGTTGGTGGACAAAATCCTGGGCTTGATTTCCTCAGGAGCTTGGAAGCCTGGTTTCAGGTTGCCGCCCGAGCGTGAGCTGTCCGAAGCGTTCGGCGTGAGCCGCACGGTAGTTCGGGAAGCAGTCAAGGCCCTGGAAGCACGCGGTGTACTGGAGTCTATGGCAGGAAGCGGAGTTTCAGTCCGGCTCGCCGACTTCAATATGGTTTCTCGCTCTCTACAAACTTATATGCAACTCTCCAATCGAGTTGACTTCGAGATCCGCCTAAACGAAGTACGACGAGTGCTTGAAGTAGAGATGGTCGCGCTGGCCGCAAGCCGCATCACACCTGAACAAATGACACAACTCCATCAGATTTGCAAGCAAATGAGAGAGAGACAAAATACAGCCAAGCAAATGGCAGAACTGGATTTTCGCCTACATGTTACCCTGGCTGAAGCCACCCAAAACGATTTGTTCAAAGTATTACTGGCGCCTTTGATCCATCAGTTACGCGACCAGATCATCTTGACCTGGGAGGACTTTCCGCGTCCAGCGGAAGAGGTCTTTGACCAACACGAAGCCATTGTAACTGCTGTCCAGAACGGAAATGCAGACGCGGCGCGTCAGGCCATGACGAAACACCTGATGTTTTCGCGGCAGGTACTGGAGGACATATCAAAAGCTCGTAAGGATAAGAATCATGAAAAATGATTCCTCTAGGTCAAGGGTTGCGATAGTCACGGGTGCTGGTCAGGGAATTGGCAGGGCGATTGCATGTCGCCTGGCCCGAGATGGGTTCGCTGTTGCAATCGCGGATATAAATGTTACTGCCTTGGATAGTGTCAAAAAGGAGATCGAGGATCTAGGGACAAGTGCCCTGGTAATAACGGCGGATTTGACAAAACTGGATGAGATTCAAAAAGTAGTCAATCTTTCTGCGGAGTGGGGAAAAATTGCCGTATTGGTAAACAATGCTGGTCGCGTATTCATTACTCCATTCCTCGAAATTACTGAAGATGAGTGGGATGCCATCATGACATTAGATCTCAAGACTGTTTTCTTTGCCATGCAGTTTGCCGTCTCAAGGATGGGTGAGGGAGGGCGAATTGTCAATCTGTCTTCGATATCTGGCCGTTCTGGCCGGCCTGACCAGGCACATTATGCCGCAGCGAAATGTGCGGTGATCAGTTTGACACAGTCGGCGGCGTTGTCATTTGCGAAAAGAGGGATTACTGTGAATGCAGTTTGTCCAGGCGTAGTGGATACACCCATGACAAGCCATATCCATGAGGTTCGAGCCAGCGTCCTTGGCATCACGTCGGAAGAATCACTTAACCGGATGATCGCTCGTATTCCACTTGGTCGCCTTGAAAGCCCCGATGACGTTGCTGCCGCCGTTTCGTTTTTGTGCTCGCCAGATGCAACCTATATTACCGGCCAATCACTCAACGTGTGCGGTGGAATGGAAATGAATTGATGGCTCTGCCTCGCGTCGCCGATCTCGAGGCTGGAGAATGGCAGGAGCATGCCCGTTTTCCTGGGATTTCTGTAAAAGGTCTTCTAACCGCATCGGATAATCCGTACGCCAGTGTCAATGTGATTCAAGTACCGCCTGGCGGCACCGTCGGGCGCCATCATCATTCGGGACAAGTCGAAACAGTCCTAGTCATTCGGGGGACTGCTATCTTAACCTTAGATCAGATGGAGGTGTCTCTTAGAGATGGACAAATAATCGCTATCCCCATTGGTCTTGAACATGCTCTGCATAATGAAGGCCCGGCCCTGGTGGAACTGCTGACTTTCTTTACACCTCCGCTCACCTAAACAAAAAAGCGGCACATACCGGTGCTGATAGTCTTCATCCCTTGCCCCAGATTGAATCCCGCAGCCAGCAGGTAATCATTTCTGTAGAAGAAAGGAACTAGCCTAGTGACCTATTGTATATACCGCTTCCTTCCATTGTAAACGATTTCGGTAGAAACAAATTTGTTTTACTTATCATTACAGAAGGAGAAGACATGAAAAGCAAGCACATGCTTATTAGTATATTGAGCATCTTCATGGTGTTCAGTGTGCTCATCACCGCCTGCGGCGCTCCGTCAACAACCGAAGCACCAGCTCAGACAGAAGCACCCGCAGCGACCGAGGCCCCGGCCGCGACAGAAGCACCCGCCACAGAGGCGCCGGCCACAGAAGCACCTGGAAAAGAGTTCGAAGGCGTTACCGTAAACCTGCTTACCTTCGTCGGTCCCCAAGTGGCAGAACCACTTCAACGCCGCGGTCCAGATTTTACGGAGCTGACCGGGGCAACCATCAATGTGATCACCGTGCCCAACAGCGAGTTATATCAAAAGGCCCTTACCGATATGGCCACCGGAACAAATGCCTACGATGCGTTCCTCTTCGCACCCTCGTGGATTGTGGACTTTGCGCCAGCAGGATACATCGAAGACCTCACGCCCCGCATTGAGGCGGACCCCGCCCTGGAATGGGATGATGTCGCACCGTTCTTCCGCGACTTTAACTCGTATGAGGGCAAAGTTTACAGCATCCCCCTGGATGGCGACATGCACATGGTCTATTACCGGACCGATTCGCTCGCCGAAGCAGGCTTGGAACCTCCCAAGACCTGGGACGATTATTTAAATGTTGCGAAGACCTTGAATGGCAAGGATTTGAACGGTGACGGTGAAGCTGATTACGGATCGTGTATTTCCAAGGCTCCCGCGCAACAGTCATACTGGTGGATCTGGTCAATCGCCTCTCCTTTTATTCAGGCCCAGGGACCGTCACAAGGCGTTTTCTTCAACACGGAAGACATGACTCCGCTCGTCAATAATGCCGCTTTCAAACGCGCGTTGGAGATCTACAAAGAGACTGGTCAATATGGACCGCCAGACGAAACAAATCAAGGCGTTGGCGATTCCCGCGGCTTGTTTATTTCTGGCCGTTGCGCCCTCACGATGGACTGGGGGGATATTGGAACTCTTGCTATTGCCCCGGACTCAAAGGTCGTCGACAAAGTGGGCGCCACGATCACACCTGGTTCCACGGAGGTTCTGGATCGAGGAACGGGCGAACTCGTGCCCTGTGATGCGACAACCTGTCCCTACGCGGTGGATGGTGTGAATTATGCCCCGTATGCATCCTTTGGAGGATGGGCAGGTGCAATCAATGCCGCAGCGGAGGAAAAAGCAAAGGACGCAGCCTATGCCTTCCTTTCGTATATGGCGCAGCCAGCCCAATCCAATGCAGATGTAGTCGTCGGTGCAACAGGCTACAATCCCTTCCGCATTTCGCAGTTTGAAAACAAGCAAGCCTGGATTGATGCTGGCTTCAGTGAGACTGCCGCGGATAATTACCTGGGTGGTATCGAGGCTAGTCTGAACAGTCCGAACATGGTAGCTGACCTGCGTATTCCCTCGAACCAGAAGTATATTCAGGTAGAGCTGGATCGAATCCTGGCCGAATATATCGCCGGAAACCTTACGACGGATGAAGCCGCCCAACAATTATATGATTCTTGGGAGGCGATCACGGATGAAGTCGGCCGTGATGCGCAACTGGAATCCTATAAAGCTACTATCGGAGCGAAGTAAGGCTTGTAATACAGTCAGCATAATCCTCAAGGTCCAGCTCAAGCCGGGTTGGGCCTTGAGCCTTCATATTGATACTATGAACTCTGCAGCCGAAGAACCACAGCCATCTCGTTTTCATACAGTAATTACGACCGCTGAACGTCTGGCTGGGTCGGTTTTTATATTACCAACTGTCCTGGCCCTATTGTTCTTATCTATCTTTCCTTTGCTTGCATCACTGTATGTCTCCCTAGCGCGATTCAAAATTGCCAAGGGTGGCTTTGCTCTCACTTTTGTTGGATTCGACAATTACAAAAAATTGTTCATTGGATCTGAACAGACTCACTTCCTGGGGTCATTTGCACCAGGCACACCAGTGAGCTGGATAGTATTTGGCTTGGTGGTTGTGGCTTTAGCGATTTTCCTGGCCCGGTATCTTTTGAAGGCAAGGGTTTCTGTCGGCGGGCTGATAGGCAGAATGCTTTTGGCCATCGGTTTGG
This sequence comes from Anaerolineales bacterium, assembly GCA_036741855.1. Taxonomy (GTDB): domain Bacteria; phylum Chloroflexota; class Anaerolineae; order Anaerolineales; family Villigracilaceae; genus Defluviilinea. The sequence continues at coordinate 976 of DAINRK010000192.1, read as the reverse complement.
GAGGACTGACTTGGATGCTTGTACATACCTTGTGGAACGGCGGTCGATTAGGAACAGTGAGCATCACTCTCGTCTATGTTTTTGTAGGCATCTTTTTTCAATACATCCTTGGCTTAATTCTGGCAATACTTACGGTACAAAATCTCCCAGGGCGCCGCTTCTTCCGCGTAATATTTTTGCTCCCTATGATGATCACTCCAGTAGGTATTGCCTACATGTTTCGAATGCTCACCGATACAAGTAAAGGGCCATTCACACCTATATGGCAGGCCGTAGGTTTGGTCGATTTTTCATGGGTGAATAATGCCTGGGGTGCGCGAACTGCAATCTTGATTGCCGATATTTGGCAATGGACGCCCTTTATGTTTATTGTGCTCGTCGCAGCACTGGAGAGTCAGCCTATTGAACCACTGGAGGCAGCAACAGTGGATGGGGCGAATTACTGGCAAATTTTCCAACATATCACTTGGCCTGCAATCCTGCCTGTAAGCATGACCTTGATTCTGATCCGGCTGATAGAGGCTTTTAAAATTGTAGATTTACCCAATGTCATGACAAATGGCGGCCCCGGTACAGCCACCCAATCGCTGACCTACCATGCTTTCATCAATTGGCGCGCGCTGGATTTGGGAGCTTCAGCCGCGGTAGCTTATATGTTGCTCTTTCTCGTGACATTTTTCGGCATGATTTTTGTCAATTTGATTCGTCAACGTACGGTGGAAACCTTATAGAGGAGCGCGATGTTGTGTCTTTGCCAAACTTTTGGAGCAGATAAATGAAGCGCTGGTTTCAAAGTAAATCATTCAATACACCGTCACCAGTTGGCGCGGTCCTGTCATACCTAATGTTGGGCACCTGGGCATTCCTGATCTTATTTCCACTTTACTGGTTGATAGTAACTTCTCTAAAGATATCCAGCCAGGTCGCTGAAGGTCCTTTCTATATCCCGTTCGTTGACTTTAAGCCATCCCTGGAT
>DAINRK010000191.1:0-8110 GCA_036741855.1 Anaerolineales bacterium | reverse complement strand
ATTATTAATATCGCCTTTACTGTACTGAGATGCATATTCTTCTGTTGTTTTAATTCGCCACATGGCAGCTCGTAAAAGTAATTGATGTGTTTCAAATGTATTATCCAGCTCCTTTATTATCGTATCAGGAGCATCATCCCAGACAATCGAATCCACAACTATTATTGCTTCAGCATATTGTGCAGGATGCCAATAAGGGGATAAGTCAATCACTGCGGGAGGTAAAGTCTTATGGAACAAAATATTACTGGTCATATCACCATGAATTAATTGATTTTTCAAATTTATAGGTCTTATTAGACTTTCGAGTCTAATCATTGCGGGTTTGAGAATTTCCCCGTATTGCATTGGTAAGAAACCCCAAATCATCTTATCCGCAATTGCCCAAGGGTGTGATGCCTTATCAATAAAATCAGGTTTTGCCGCATTTGCAAGCGATTTATTAAATTTGCGAGATACATTTATTTTTTCCTCCCATCTGTTTGTAACTTCTTTACCTTCTAAAAAGGTATAAACACACCAGCCACTTTCTATCCATTTATTATTTTTCGACTTAACCGGATGCGGAACACGAAATCCATCTTCAACGATCGAATTCATTAATTCTGCCCGCCAATTGGCTTCTTCTATGTTTTCTGCAGGTTTAAATATGAAACCACCTGCCTGATAGGTTGTTCCTTCACCACCTTCGAGCAAAATAGGTAAGCCTTTAACGCCGAACGCATCTAAAATTTTTTCAGATGGTTGGGCATCCATATTTAGAACTATTACAGTTGGTCCGGTGGCAAGCTTTCAGGATCGTCCTTTTTAATCAGCGTTAGGTTTATGATGTATACCAGGCCCTAAAAAAAGATTCTTAATTGGCGATCTATAGTTTTAGATTACAGGTATTCTTCACGCAAAGCCGCAAGTTGGCTTCATTTAATTGGCGACGATCAAGCTGCAGCAAGTCACCGCACCCTCGGCCTTCGCGAGTTCGTCGGCAAAGACGGGCTTGATCTTATATCCACGCGCTTCGAGTTTCGCCCTTGTTTTCGGAAATTCAACAGGGAAGATAATGGAATCCCCAACTGGCAAGCAATTCCCAGCAAAGGGTTCCGACTCATCCACGTCAACGAGATCAAAGCCTTGGAAGGTTTCCACATCCACCCATTTCCGGTTGATCAACAGCGTTTGATCGTCCACGCGCGTGACCGCAGTTTTGAGATGCAGGCAATCATGCAGCTCGACGCGTTGCGCTCTATAACCATAGTTGCTAAGCAGGTTATTCATCTGGTCAACAGCCGCTTGATTGCTCCTTGTGGACATGCCAACATAGATATCTTTCCCTACCACCAGCACATCGCCGCCATCTACTGTCGCTGGTGATTCGATGAAGACGAGTTCGCGATAGGGGCGAAGCGCGCGGGTGATCGATTCCGTTTCGGGCTTTCGCGAATCCGCCCCGGGCCGGGTAATGAGCGCAACTTCCGGAAGGACAATTGCTGTATCCTCCACAAAGACTGAGTCGGGCAGATCTGCTTCTGATGGTAATTCCAGAACTGCACATCCAAGTTCCTTGAGTGCTTGCACATAGCCATGGTGCTGCGATTGGGCAATGTTTAGGTCAATTGGAGTTCGATCAATATGCGTGATTTCACACTCGTTGAAGCGCGGGCTCACATCGCGGGTAATGGCAAGGAGCATTAATTTTCCCCCGAACGATACCGGTCAATCAACGCCTTGGTACGCGGGTCTTTGGGATGGGTGAACAGGTCTTTCGGGTTTGAATCTTCGATGATCTCACCCTCGCCCATTACCAGGACGCGGTCTGCCACTTCGCGTGCAAACCCCATTTCATGCGTGACGACGAGCATGGTCATCCCGTCTTTAGCCACTTTCTTCATGACGTTTAGAACTTCACCGATTAATTCAGGGTCAAGCGCTGAGGTTGGTTCATCGAAGAGCATGACCTTTGGCTGCATGGTAAGCGCGCGGGCAATGGCGACACGCTGTTTCTGTCCGCCCGAAAGGCGATTAGGGTATTCATCTTTTTTAAAGAGCAGGCCTACGCTATCCAGATTTTCTTCTGCTAATGCAATCGCCTGGTTTTTATCCATCCCTTTGACAGTGACAGGTCCCTCAATGACATTTTCCAGCACGCTCATGTGCGGAAAGAGGTTGAATTCCTGAAAGACCATGCCCGTTTTCAACCGAACATCGTGAATCAGTTGCCTATGCTCCTTGCCCTTCTCTCCCCCTTCCACCTTGATTCCATCCACTTCAATTATGCCGTGTGATGGCTCCTCAAGGAAATTAATACAGCGCAGGAGCGTGCTTTTGCCTGAACCGCTCCGTCCAATCAAACAGACCACCTCGCGCTCTTTTACCTCAAGGCTTATATCCTTCAAAACGTGCAATCGCCCGAAGTATTTATCGAGGTTGGAGATTTTGACGATTGATTGCATTCTAGCGGTCTCCTCGAGCGAGGCGGGCTTCGAGTCGGCTTTGGAAGAAAGTAAGAATTAACGTCATGATCCAGTAGAAAGTGGCGGCAATAATCAGCGCTTCCAGGTTGTTGAACACCGCGCGGCCCACCCGGGTTGCACGCCACATGGTTTCATGAACAAAGCCAGTGACTGAAACCAGGGCTGAATCCTTGGTCATCGAGATAAAATCATTGCCCATGGGCGGAATGGCAAAGCGCAGGGCTTGCGGCAGAACGATACGCCGCATCGTCTGTATAGGGGTCATGCCAATTGCAATCGCGGCTTCGCGTTGTCCTTTGCTGACCGATGAAATACCCGCCCTGAAAGTTTCGCTCATGTAAGCGCCGTAATTCAATCCTAAAGGCAAAATCCCTGCCCACACCGCGGGGAGGACGATGCCTAATTGTGGCAAAGCCAGGAAAAAGAAAATGATTTGCAGAAACAGGGGTGTGCCGCGAATAAGAGAAACATAAAAAGTACTTAATGCATAAATCGGGGGAATCGTTGAAAGCCGCCCTAATGCGGCAAGCATTGCAAGAAAGATTGCCAGGACAATAGATATGATGGAAATAAGTAGTGTTTCCCTAATACCACCCGCAATAAATAAGGCATTTCTCTCGATGAATTCAGTGTCAAGTTCGATAGGTCCGCTGAACAGGTAAATGAGCAGTGCGAGAAGAACTGCCCAGGAGATAATCACGTTGGTGCGAAACTGGCGTATTTTTCGTTGTTGCGCTTCAAAAAGTAATTCGGCCTGCGACGTTCGTACCTGATCCATGGTTTGTGCCTGGCTCATCGTTTACCTGCCTTCATGAAAATAAGGGAAGCGACTCACAAGCCGCTTCCCTTGTACTCCTGTTTACTAGACTAATTTGGATCCTGCGTTAAATCTGCGCCGTCGAACCACTTCGTTGAGAGTTCGCTAAGGCGACCATCCGCATGCATCGCAGTGAAGAGATTATCTACTTCTGCGCGCAAGCTGTCTGTGGGCAGAGTGGAGGCCTTATCAAATGCAGCTGCCAAATCCTCCGAAAAGACAGGCGTTCCGACTTTCACAACTGGCATGCCTGCTGCAATGTTTGCATCGACTACAGTACCTGAGGTTACATAGGCTACGAAGTCCTCACGTCCAGATACGAGCGCCTCGGCGCAGAATTGATCAGTTTCAAGAGGAATAACTGTGATTCCCTCTGGAGCGCTGGCATAAACGGAAGAGGCGGGCAGACCAAGGTCACCGCCATTCAACCAGGTTTCATACGTGGTTGAAACCGCTGCACAAACAGCCTGTCCGGCCAGTTGATCCAAAGAGGTAATCCCTGAGTCTGCCAGTGTTGCCACCACCGCTGGAGTATAGTAATAAGGCACGCTGAAATCAAGGACTTCCTGGCGCGCTGTGGTGATAGTCATTGAACCCACACTCACATCCCATTTGTCTGCCCAGGAGCCAGCCGTGATCGTATCCCAACCGGGAGTGGCAAAGCAGGTTTCCACACCGAGTTGATCACCAATCGCGATTGCAACATCAACGTCAAAGCCTTGCAGTTCAGCAGTAGTGAGGGCGTCAGCAGGGCATTTGGAGTCCCCGGAGCGTGAACCTTCCGTATTCAGGAAGGACTGAGGCTCATAATTGGGATCGGTTGAAACCAGAATATAGCCGCGCCCTTTAATGGCGTCGAGCAGGTTATCTGCCTGCGGGGTGGCGGCCGCACAGGCACTTAATACCAATGCCAGAGCCGCGAGCAGGCTTGCCAAGACGTAAAGTTTTTTCATGTTCTCCTCCACGAGAGTAAGATGGATTTTTAAGCAATCACTTGATTGCCACGAGCATAACAGGCGTATCTCGTTACCTAAGCATAGACTATTTTTAGCAATTGTGCAAGTGATTCATACTTCCTAATTTCAAATGGTAAAATAATTCATTCAATAGACAGAGGTATCTATGACTGCCATCTTTCCCAGTGAAGAGTGGTTAAAGGGATTGGAGATCAAACTTAATTCGGATCCGCGTTATGGTGCCATTGCCAGGAACTGGGAAGGAGATTTATTTTTCTTTATAGAGCCGTCTGACAATCTAAAGGAACAGCTCACGCTCTACTTAGATCTCTGGCATGGAAAATGCCGAAAGGCGGAATACCAACCTCAGCGTGAATCATACCCAAACCCCACCTTTACATTGACCGCGACCTATGAAAATATCACTGCAGTTCTAGCCGGCAACCTCAACGCCATAACTGCCATGATGACGTCCAAACTTAAGGTGAAGGGCAGCATGAGTTACATGATGCGAAATGTGCCCACAGTGTTGGACTTTGTCCGTTGCGCACAAGAGGTGACAGAGAAGATCCTTTAGTATGTCAATTGGAATTAGGATTGGAGGATTCGCGGGGAATAAACCAGGTACTGGATCATAATCTCTGATATTGCGGGACATCAATATCATTAAGAATTGCCAGCACGCTCTGATCCAGTTCATGATTTTCTATGATGATTTTTCCATAACGCATTTCAGGTGGAAGTCCGCGATAAGATTCAAGGACTAAATCTAATGGCAGGGTCAGAATGCAGTTTGCAAAACCCCTGCCGCCATTTTGTAATTCCTGTAGAGCAAGGGCACGAAGATCTTGATTAGAAAAACGCTCACTAGTACGGAGCATGATGGTGCAGAGCGCGTTTTCAACAATGTGCACCTCAAATATACGATAGATCCGAACGGTTGGAAGTCCCATCACATATATATTATCCGTAGGCACCGGAGTGTTTTCGATTACGAATCCCGCTGGGTGAACTGTGTATTGATCAACTTTCAAATCAACGTTAAGTGTTTCTTCAAACTCCTCCACCAGTTCGCGATGTGGAAGAGATTCTAGTTCAGTATCATTGGGATTTTCAAGCTGGTGCAAGCAGTATTGTTTCACTAATTCCCATTTGGACGGCGGAATCAAAATACGGAAATCTTGTTCACGCTGAGACTGTTCGCTATCGAATTGTATTTCCCCGATTATTTCCTGTAAGGGAGACGGATTGAGAATGCGAATTCCCCCGCCGAAAGGCTGCGCTCGAGTGATGATAACGCCATTACTCAATATTGTTGCCTTACGCTCGAGAGCCAGCATCAATTCGCTGTCGCCTGGATTTTCGAAGAGGACTTTCACGACCGTGGCGACGCTCACGCGCAGACTTAACTGCTCTGTCACACACCACCGATTTCATCGTGATTCGGTTTCATTCAGATAAATCGGCTAGAAGTACACTTGCTTCTTTTAGGTCGGCCGTTGTGAAGCCTTCGGTTATTTTTGAATAGGCATCGTTCAGTACTTTTCGGGCTTTTTCCTTATTTCCCTGCGCGTGCCATAAACGGCTCAACCCTATGGCGGCCCGCAGCTCAAGCATTGGGGCATGCACTTCCCGGGCATTGAGTACAGCTTGTTGATACAAAGCTTCTGCTTCAGCCGTGTTGTCAGGGGAGAGCATCAGGAGAAGAGCGCCCTTCAGGATGAGGAACTCTGACGCTAATGTTCTTGCTGAACTTGAAGAACCGATTTCCAGCGCTTCGTCCATCATATGTAGTCCGATCTCCGGTTTCGACGCTGCATAGTATGCGTCTGCACAAAGATGAAGCAACATGGGCCAAAAGACCGGAGGGGTCTTGATGCCACGGTAAGCATCCAGCCCCTGTGCAATCAGGGCGAGACCTCTTTCTGCTGAACCCAAGCCCACCAGTGCTGCGCCAAGTAGGCATGAGCCAACTGCGTTCCAGATCCGGAACCCGTGAACCTCGGCGAACTCCAGAACTGCTTGCGCACTCTCCCGGGCAACTTCATAATTCTTCAGCCATATATTTAGTAAACCGTTATGGAACAGGGTATAGGCGATGCTGTAAGGATGATTGACCTTGCGGGCGAGCAGAATCGAATCGGCTGCGCGTTTGTAGGCGCGATCGGGATATCCAAGCATCCAGAGGAACAATGCAGATACGGTAAGACTAACCACTGCCGGATAAGCACCAAAACCGAAACGCCCGACGCGCTGGCGTCCGAGATCGTATGAAGCCGACGCTTTTTCAAGGTGATCGAGGCCGAGCTGAGGATTTTTGAGAAACGCCAGGTTATAGCCCAGAACCATATTCCCTTCCATCCTCATGTCCAGATCATCGAGTTGCTCCGCCAGCTGCAATATGCGCTCACCCATCTGTATCGATTTTTCATGTTCCGTGAGCAGAATATAAAAAGAGGCCAGTCCGCGCAGGATCGGGAATAACTGAGGAATTTCACCTGCGCTGTCACACAGTTCAAGAGCGCGTGTATATGCCCGCTCGGCTTCTTCGGTATAGCCCTTTGTCACCATAAGAGCACGTGCCAGGCTCATTTGTAACATGATCTCCTCCTGGGCGCGCTCCGGTGTGGAAGGAGTGGAAGCCAGGACGTTCAACAAATCGTTCGCGAGGTTGACGGTATCATGGTACCAGCCCCGGGCATCGTATAACAGCCACAGGCTGTTGACGAACTTGGTGAGCTGCTCCAGGTCCCTTGCTTCCACCCAATAGCGCCAGGCGGTTTGCACATTCTCGATTTCAGATTCCATCTCCTTTAACGCTGTCTCTCTACCTTCTCCGGTCAGGCGTTTCCACTGACGTTGTGTGAAGTCCGCGAAATAGGCTGCATGTGCCCGGTGGGCGGCAGCACTGAACTCGGCATCCTGTTCCAACCGTTCGGCAGCGTACTCCCTGATCGTTTCCAGCATGATCAATCGAGGCTCTCCAGCGCCTTGATTCACCTGCCGAATCAGGCTCTTATCCACAAGGGAAGCCAGCCCATCGAGAATGTCCATCCGCATCGCATCCAGCTGATTGATTCGCGCGGCTACCGCTTCGGCTTCTTCGAACGTGCAACTGGCGAATATCGAGAGCAACCCAAACAACCGCCGTTCATCCGTGTCGAGCAATTCATAGCTCCAGTCAATCGTGTCGCGCAGCGTTTGTTGACGAAGCGGAAGGTCACGCGCCCCTCCGCGCAGCAGGCTCAAGCGGCTGCCCACTCGCTCAAGTAGTGACTGGGGTGAAAACAATCTGATCCGCGCCGCTGCGAGTTCGATGGCAAGAGGCAAACCGTCCAAACGGAAACAGATCTCAGCAACGGCGGGAGCGTTCTCGTTCGTCACTTCAAAGTCCGGCTTGACTGCCAGGATCCGATCGATGAACAACCGGACCGCCTCATACTGAGTCAATTGTTCGATAGTCTGCCCTTTGAGATCAGCACCCGGGAGTCCGAGCGGCGGCACAGGATGGATATACTCACCGCGTAAATGCAGTGCTTCCCGACTGGTTACCAGTAGTTTCAAGTGTGGACAGCCCTGGAGCAATTCCCCCATCATGGGTGCCGCAGAAGTGACTTGTTCAAAGTTATCGAGGAGCAGCAACATCGTCCGAGCCTGCAACTGTGATTTAATTTCATCAATCAGTGATCGGTCACTCGATTCCTTTAAGCCGACTGTTCGGGCGATCGCGGCGGGGACATCCTCAGGCTCGCGGATGGGGGCCAGGTCAACGAAGTGAACCCCATCTTTGAAGCGATCGGCCAGTTCTGAGGCAGTTTGCAGCGCCAAGCGAGTCTTTCCTGTACCGCCGGGACCAGTCAGGGTAACGA
>DAINRK010000190.1:0-8142 GCA_036741855.1 Anaerolineales bacterium | reverse complement strand
GTTTGGGCGAATGATCGCGCGTAATGTCGAACAAGCTCAGTATTTCGGTGAACTGGTGGAGCGCGAACCAAACATGGAATTGATGGCACCCATCGGTTTGGATATCGTCTGTTTCCGCTTCAACCCGGGAGGGTTGGATGATGAAAAGCTGAACGCACTAAATAAAGAGATTCTGATGCAACTTCATGAACAGGGAATCGCCGCGCCATCCTATACAACTTTGGATGGTCGCTATTGTTTGCGCATCGCGATTGCGAACCACCGCAGTAGGCAGGAGGATTTTGACCTGCTTGCCAGAGAAGTCGTTCGAATTGGTCGTGAGGTAGTCCCACAATTTAATTGACTCATATCAAAGCAAACTAAAATTAGAAGCGAGAATAAAACTCCGGACGATGGACAATCGTCAGGAGTTTATACTGTATAATACGGCACTGATATAAAGTGAAATTCTACAGGGATAATACACAGTTAGCTGGTTCGATAACGTAGCCCATCATAGTCCCCTAAAACTATTAATTGAACATGGATAGAAAGAAATACCAATACCTCCTGAATAATCTCAAGAGGAATATTGCATGACACCAGCAAAGCAAACCAAACTACAGCCAAAACCTTTACCCAAATCCCCAACCGGAATTCCGGGCATGGATGAAATCACCAGCGGCGGTTTGCCAAAAGGCAGGCCGACTCTGATCGCGGGTAGCGCGGGCTGCGGTAAGACGCTTTTCGCAATGGAGTTTCTGGTTAATGGAGCCATCCAATATGATGAACCCGGGGTCTTTGTCGCATTCGAGGAAAATGCCGAGGAGCTGACACAAAACGTCACATCGCTCGGTTTCGATTTAAACGACCTAATCAAACGCAAAAAATTGATCATTGATTACGTTCGTATTGAACGTTCTGAGATTGCAGAAACAGGGGAGTACAACCTGGACGGGTTGTTCATTCGTCTGGGCTATGCAATTGACAGAATTGGTGCCAAGCGCGTCGTCATGGATACTATCGAAGTACTCTTCGCTGCACTGCCAAACCAGGGCATTCTGCGAGCTGAATTGCATCGCCTATTCCGCTGGCTCAAGAGCAAAGGCGTGACCGCGATCGTGACCGGAGAACGCGGTGAGGGGACAGTGACGCGCTTTGGACTGGAAGAATATGTTGCAGATTGTGTCATCCTGCTCGATCACCGCGTGACTGAACAGGTTTCAACACGTCGATTGCGGATCGTCAAGTATCGCGGTAGCTTGCACGGCACAAACGAATATCCGTTTATCATTGGCAAGAATGGTATCTCGGTATTGCCCATCACTTCACTGGGACTTGAGCACAAAGTACCTTCAGGGCGTGTCTCGACTGGGAACAAGGAACTTGACAATATGCTGGACGGCCGAGGGTTTCACCGTGGCAGCAGCATTCTGCTCACTGGTACAGCGGGTACAGGGAAAACCAGTCTCGCGGCGGCTTTTGTGGATGCCGCTTGCTGGCGTGGAGAACGTTGTCTATATTTTGCCTTCGAAGAATCGCCGAGCCAGATCATCCGGAACATGCGTTCCATTGGCATTGACCTGGCACCTCATGTAAAAAAAGGGCTGCTGCAATTCCATGCTGCCCGTCCAACCATTTATGGACTTGAAATGCACCTGGTTACGATGTACGACCTGATCAATGAACACCAACCAGATATCGTGGTCCTGGATCCCATTACTGACTTTGGCGGGATGGGAAACAGTACTGAGATTAAAGCCGCTATTACCCGAATTATCGACCTCTTAAAAAGCAAACAAATCACAGGACTTTTCACCAGTTATACAACAGAAGGGGATGGCATCGACCAATCTGTTGTGGGTGTATCGTCACTCATCGATGCCTGGGTGAGCCTGCGCAACCTGGAAAATAATGGGGAGCGTCATCGCGGTCTGTTTGTGCTGAAGTCACGTGGCATGGCTCATTCGAATCAGATCCGTTCCTTCCAACTGACCGATGATGGCATCAAGATTGGCAAGATGGATCTTGCCGGGCGCCGATCAGCGTTGAGCGAATCATAAGAGTCGCTTCAAACACATCTATTTGTTTTTGTAGTGTTATCAATTCATAGTACAAGGAGTCGATTAGTGGAAAAACCGAAGCGACGCTCTTCATCCCGCCGTCCAGAGAAGATCTGGGAGTTGCGCCTCTATGTAGCCGGGCAAACGCCCAGGAGTTTGGCGGCATTCGCGAACCTGAAGAAGATTTGTGAGGAGCACCTGGCAGGTCAATATCACATTGAAGTCATTGATCTGATCAAGAAGCCGCAATTGGCCAGCGGCGATCAGATCCTTGCCATTCCAACCCTGGTGAGAAAATTACCTGAACCCATCCGGAAGATCATCGGCGATCTCTCAGATACAGAACGTGTATTAGTTGGGCTTAACTTACGTGAGCAGAAATAAGCATGGTATTTGCTTCGTTTAGAAGGTGAGATATGGCGAAAAGAAACCAGACCCCAGACGAAACGGTTGAATTAAAAAGCCGTCTTGAAGAAACAGAAGAAACCCTGCGCGCCATCCGCCAGTATATGGTAGACGCATTCGTTGTCACCCGCTCGAGCGGAACACAGGTCGTTACGCTCAGTGACGCGGATTTTCCTTATCGCAGGATGGTGGAAGCGATGAACGAGGGCGCGGTGACTGTGATCCCGGACGGGACAATTTTTTACTGCAACCCGCGCTTTAGTGAGATGGCTCAAATGGATTCTGAAAAGCTCATTGGGATTCGGTTTCAGGACTTGATCCGTTCGGAAGAACAAAGCGCGTTCGAGGCGCTCTTTACCCAGGCTGAGCGTGGCGCGCGAGGGGAGTTCTGTCTGCAGCCACCCCATGGGAATTGCTTGCATGTACAGCTGTCCATCTATCGGCTTACCGCCGACGATCCTGGCGGGATCTCCATCATTGCAACGGATATTACCGAACGCATGCAGGCCGAGGAGAAGATCCGCGCTCTCGCCTCCCAGTTGAACATGGCAGAGCAGCAGGAACGCCAGCGCATCTCCCAGATTTTGCACGATGACCTGCAACAGCGGCTGTTCGCAATCAAGACACAGTTGTCCTTCCTGATGAGTGATGGCGAAAAAAACATTAGCTCTCCAACTATGACAGAGGATCTCAGGCAGGTTCAACGCTGGCTTTCAGATGCGATTGGCATCACACGCAGTCTGAGCATTGATCTCAGCCCAATCGTCCTGCAGGGAGAAGGGCTGTATGAAGCCATCCTGTGGCTGTCTGCTCAGATGAAAGATCAGCATGGCTTGCAAGTGCAGTTGGATGCGAAAGATAATCTCAATATCCTTGATAGTCAAATGCGTTTGATGCTATTTCAGACCATTCGTGAACTACTTTTCAATATCGTCAAGCATGCGGATACTTCACAAGCTACAATTACTATTGAGCAGGTCAATGAGAGGGCACGCATCACGATCAGCGACGCAGGCAAAGGCTTTGATGTTGGAGCAGTCATAAATGATCCGAAAGCTGCCCACGGCTTGCTGGTGGTTCAAGACCGTTTGAGCCTATTGGGCTGTACTATGGATATGACATCAGAACCTGGCACGGGGACGCGTGTTGTGATCGAAGCTCCACTGTCTGGGAACACCGCTTGACCTCACAGCATTTCAAGACAACCATCAACAAATCAGGAACTAGAACGTTTATCGCGCTTCCGTTCAACCCAAATGATGTCTGGGGTGTCAAAGGACGTCACTATATTACGGGTACAGTTAATGGTCATGCTGTGCGTGGTTCTCTCGGCTCTGATGGGACGCAATATTTTCTTCCGTTGGGCGCTGCCTGGCGGCGTGGTTGCGGTTTGGATGCCGGCGCAAAAGTGGATGTGGTTCTATCGCCGGAAGGTCCACAGTCCGAAAGCTTATCTTCCGATGTCGCTTCTGCATTGGATGCCACGCCACAAGCCAAGGCTTTTTTCGAGTCTCTAGCTACTTTCTATCGAAACACATATATCAAATGGATCGAGAGCGCCAAACGACCTGAGACACGTACCGCGCGAATTAATGAGATGGTAAATTTGCTCAAAGCGGGCAAGAAACAAAAATAAGCGTCTCGTAATACGTTTGTTTCCGATGAACATTCATCAACGATCCTGACATGAAATTTAAGTATGCGGCACTGGTCCTTTTAATCCTCATTTCCTATTTTTACCTCAATCTTTTTGCCAATGCACTGACGGACGATGCATTCATCACCCTCCGTTACGTAAAAACATTTCTGGATACCGGAACATGGGGGTTTCTTCCAGGTTATGTAACGAATGCGGTTACTTCCCCATTAAATATATTCCTGCTAGGGCTTGCAAGTCTTTTTCTGGGTGCGACCGTCAATGCTGTGATCTGGTTGTCTGCCATTATTCTGTCATTGACTGTCCTCATCCTTGTAGAAATATCCAGCCAGCTGTTCAGGAATCCAATCTTTGGATATCTGGCAGCAGTTGCATTTGTATTCAACCCTCTCGTTATCTCAACCCTCGGACTTGAGAGCATATTATTTGCAGGTCTCTATGTCTTTGCCACATACCTTTACCTTAACAACAAGTGGCAGCTTCTGGCCATCACTTTGGGATTGATAACGATCACAAGATTTGATGGCATCCTGTTCTTTATCGTAACCTTACTGCTGGTGCCCACATTCAAATTGCGGGTTAAGTTCACAGCGATCTACTTGTTATGTATGATCCCCTGGTATATTTTCTCGTGGGTGTATTTGGGATCGTTCTTTCCAGACACATTATTTATCAAGACATATCAACGCGCCTGGCAGCACTGGGACTTCTTCAACGGACTGGATCTTTACTTTCGGGTCTATCAACTGGAGACAATCCTTTCGTTTGCATTTCTGCCACTATTCATGTTGCTTTTCCATAAACGGGTAAGAGACCTGCCACCAATACGGTTTTTATTACTAACTGGCCTTGCACATTTTGTGGGCTATTCGATCCTGAATGTGCCCCCCTATTACTGGTACTATATTCCTGAAATTACAGCCAGCATCCTAATGGGAAGTTTGGGTCTCGGGATATTATTTCAGGACTCCAACCTTAGCGTATGGAGAAAAAAAGGCATCCAAAGCCTTATATTGATCCTGTTTATTTTCCAGCCAGGAGGCATGTTTTACATCCTCACACGGAATGGTTTGCTGGTTACAGAAATGCCAATCCACACGAATTGGGCTACACATGAAAAATATAAGATGATCGGGATGTGGCTCAAGCAACATGATGATGGAAGTACAATCCTCGTCGATGGCGAGATGGGTACCCTTGGATTTTATTGTGATTGCAGGCTCTCAAGTTTCTTCAGCGAAAGAAAATGGCTCGAGCAATATGTCCAGCAAAAGATCACTGGCAATGGAGTCAAATCGCTGTTATATAAAGTAAATTTCTTATTCCTGAACAACGAAAAGCAATATCCTCAACCCGGCTATATACTGGCAGAAATTCCCGATGGAAAAAGTGGAGATAAATCAGCAGTAAAGGAATGGGAAACAAAAACAAAATGGATATCACAGTGTTTAATCAAACTGAGTATATATTCTCCATAATTGCCTTTTGACATTCAAAAACAAGGCTATCGAAACACGTAAAGCGCAGATCCGTGAGATGATAAATTTGCTCAAAGCGGGCAAGAAACAAAAGTAAATCTGGAAGCTGAGGGGGATTGAGAATTCGCATTCGGCGTATAATTTCATATGATCATGGTCTAACAAAAGGAGATGTGCAAATGATAAACGTACAGGAAAGCACAGTCATAAAACGTCCAATCACAGAAGTCTTTGCTTTTGTGGCGAATTTTGAAAACCACCCCAAATGGGAATCGAACTTTCAGAAAGTGAAGCTGTTATCTTCGACACCATCCGGTGTAGGTACAACCTATCAATGCGAACTCAAGTTGCCAGGCCAAACGGCCACATCGAAGTTCGAAATTACGGAATATGAAATCAATAAGAAAATCGCGTTTGAAGCAGAAGCCACAGGTCCTGCGAAGCCCAATGGAAGTTTCCTTTTTGAGCCTGTCGCAGACGGAACAAGGGTCACCCTGGTTCCACGGCCTGAATTTCGCGGTTTCTTCAAATTACTTGAACCTATGATGGCTGGCTATGTCCGAAAACAGAACCAGGATCATTTGCGCAAATTAAAAGGCGTTCTGGAAGCCTAGCATCTTGATACGACCGGAGATTCTACATGGCACTAGACCCCACTTATATTGAACAAAACCGCGCCTCTACTGAACGTATCCGCGCGTTGATCGCTCGCCTCAGCGATGAGGAGATGCAGACAAAAGTCGGCGAACACTGGACTGTATCGGTCGCACTCGCTCACCTTGCCTGGTGGGACCGTCGGGTCATGTATGTGCTGGATATGACCGAAAAAGATAACAAGCTGTTCATCCCGGAGATCGATATATTTGTGAATGATTTATCATTGCCGCTATGGGCAGTCATCCCACCACGCGATGCGGCACGGATTTGCATCGAAACCTCAGAGACACTGGATAAGCGATTAGAAGAATATTCGCAGGAATTGCTTGAAAAAATCTATAATTACAACAAACGCTGGGTGATCCGTGCCTTGCACCGTAATGAGCATTTGGATGAAGTTGATGCTGCGTTAAAAGCAGCCATGGCGTCAGCACAATGACCACCCCACAACCAAAAATCCTCGAAACAAATAGACTGCTCCTCAGGCGTCTCGTTATGGATGATTTGGATACGCTATTTGCACTTTACAGCGACCCAGAAGTTAGAAAATATTTTCCCGAGGGAACTCTGAATTATGAGGAAACCAAAGAGGAATTGGAGTGGTTTCTAAACGGACATCCTTCTCATCCGGAGCTGGGATTATGGGCAACGATTCATAAAGACACAGGTCAATTCATTGGGCGATGTGGGTTGCTCCCCTGGACAATTGAAGGTCAGTATGAAGTGGAAGTGGCTTATATGATCGGGAAGCAATACTGGAGACAGGGGCTGGGGTCAGAAGCGGCACAAGGCATCCTTCGATATGGCTTTGAGCAGCTGGGATTATCACGTTTGATCTGCCTGATCGACAAAGACAATCAAGCATCCATCAAGGTTGCTACAGGCATGGGAATGAAGTTTGAAAAAGAAGTCGATGACGGGATGGGGCCTGCGCAGTTATATTCGATCCATAAATAAGCATAAGAGTTAATGAAAAGTACTCATCATCCAGAGGATGTTATTGACCACATAATAAAGTGGGGAGAACAGCGAGATTCAATTCGCGCCATGTTATTAACGAGTACACGTGCCGTTCCAAACGCTCCAATGGATGAATATTCAGACTATGATGTGGTGTTGATCGTGAAAGACATTCATCCATTCTACGAGGACCGAAGTTGGCTGGAGGATTTTGGAGAGGTGCTCGTACCCTATTGGGATCCTATTCATCTCGACCCAGATTACGGCATTGAAAAGGTAGCCAATGTCATACAATTTGCAGACGGACTCAAGATCGACTTCACCTTGTGGCCAGTTGAATTAATGAGGAAAATTGTCCAATCGCCAACACCTCTCCCCGAGCTGGATGCAGGCTATCGCATTCTTATTGATAAAGATCATCTCACCGAGGGGATACAACTGCCCACGTTCAAAGCATATATCCCGACCCCGCCGACATTTGCAATTTATCAAAAAACAATCGAAGATTTCTTTAGTGATGTGCCTTATGTGGCAAAAGGTCTCTTGCGCGGTGAGTTGTTCCCTGTCAAATGGGCGCTTGACTATGATATGAAGCATCTGTTTCTGCGCGTGATGTTGGAGTGGCGTGTGGAGCTTGACCATAACTGGTCTATGCCGGTCGGCGCATTGGGCAAAGGACTGAAAAAACATTTGTCACCCGAGATCTGGTCACAACTCGAAGATACATATGTGGGCGCTGATATTGCCGATAACTGGGAGGCTTTATTCAAAACGATGGCTCTCTTCCGCCATGTCGCGATGGAAGTGGGCGAAGCGTTGGGGTATGCCTATCCGCAAGAGTTGGATCAGCGGGTTACGCAGTATGTGAAAGATATACAGCCTGGGACGGAGTAAGCAAATCCCCTCTTGACGATCCTGTTATACTGATTTTATAGATCTATTG
>DAINRK010000189.1:0-8147 GCA_036741855.1 Anaerolineales bacterium | reverse complement strand
CTATTTTGGTTGACTCATCATCAGCACAGTCCATGAACCGCGATGACAAACTTCTTCATTTTGATTTTTCACTTCCAGCGCAATCGTAACGGAGCCCCCGCCGATGCGCGGCAGAGCTTTTGTCTCTCTCACTTCCAACTCCACATAGATCGTATCGCCGATAAAAACGGGCTTCACAAATTTCCATTCGTTCACTTCGCGAAAGGCAATGACCGTGCCATCCAGGATGCCTGTCTTCCATGCAAGTCCCGAAGCAATGGACAGACCCAGCATACCATGGGCGATCTGCCGGCCGAATTGCGTCGTCTTGCTGAACTCAGGGTCAGTATGGATGCGGTTATCATCGCCGGATAGCTCGGCAAATGCCATAATATCATTTTCGGTGATGGTGCGTTTCATCGTATCCAATCTTTGCCCAAGACTGAATTCTTCGAAGTAAAGACCCATAATTAGTCTCCTAGTCTTGCTATCATCTGGTCTCCTTGTCTTCAATTTACCAACTAGACGACTAGCAGACCAGCGGACTAAATTATACCCTTTGACCTCCTGCCCATCTCCCTATACAATAAAGGCATGCGTGATTGGTCCCTTGCACCAGGCGACCCGCTGTGCCTTACCCTCGCAGCGGATTCACGCCTTTCCATTCCCGATTACCTCAACGATCATATCTGGGAGCTCGTTATCGGAGGCGGAGAGCCAGCAGCCCTCGCGCTTCGCACCACCTATGGCTTGCGTGCAAAAACGATGCGGCTTTTCCTGCGTTTCAGCGAAGGGAAAAAAATTGTCAGCGACCCGGCCGGCTTTGCCCTGCCGCCAACGATTCGGCGCTTTTATCCAAATTTTCTCATCGTCGATTACTCTCCTCTTCAGAATATAGACGTTTCAACAGAATATTGGGTTCCACAATCCAACGCCATCAGCGGACGTGTGACTGTGGCAAACAAATCTAATGCCACACGCAAGATCCGTTTGGAGGTCTGTTCTCTGCTCACACCTGTTGGCGGCCAGGGCATGACTTCCACCCAAATGCAATTGGTCAATGTACTTGCTGGACAAACCGATGGACTCTTCCCTGTTCTCTTTTTGACGGGTGGTCCTGCACATGGATCTGGTCCTCATCCCTCACTCTTCCTGGACCTTGATCTGGGTCCCGGTGCCACGCGTCAACTCACCTGGACTCAGGCTGCCACTGATACTCTACAGGCCTCATTTGACCTTGCGCGTCAATCCGCGGCGCGGCCCTGGGAAGCAGAACGTGCAAGGCTCGAACTATTGAATTCAAGTCAAACAATAGACATCCACACCGGTGATAAAGATTGGGATGCGGCCTTTGCACTCAGTCAGGCGGCAGGGTTCGGATTGCTCTTCCCACCTAACATTCATTTACCTTATCCATCCATCGTCTCTGCCCGTGGATCTGATAATGGATATTCACCCAAAGGAGATGGTACTGATTACCCTGCCTCATGGAATGGACAATCTTCCCTGGATGCGTACTATCTGGCAAATGTTCTGCCTGGCTCACATGCTGCACAAGATCTGCTTAGAAACTTTCTCGCCTTGCAATCCGAAGATGGTTCAATCGATGGCAAGTTGGGGCTTGCTGGTCAGCGCGGTCGTTATCTTGCCACGCCATTATTATCAAGCCTTGCCTGGGAACTTTATGAGAAGTCCGGAGACATACAATTTCTAAACAGTGTCTTCCCAAAACTTTTAAAGTTTTTCTGGCGCTGGTTTTCCCCTGAACATGACGAAGACCGCGATGGACTCCCGCAATGGAAACATATCCTGCAAACAGGCTTTGAAGATAACCCGTTATTCGATGCCTGGCATGAGTGGTCCCTGGGTGTGAACATTACACAAGTCCACAGCCCGGCTCTCGAGGCGATGCTCTATCACGAAGCTGCCTGCTTGATCAAAATTGCTGAACAACTTGACCAAAATGATTCATTAACTCTGCTTCACGAACAAGCGGCGCGCTTGCGAACGTCCATTGAGTCAACCTGGCAGCCGCGCACAGGCTTGTATCATTATCGAGACCGCGCAACCGGGCTTAGCCTCGCGGGCAAAGTATTGGTCAGGCAAAAAGGTGCGGGCATTGCAGAGACAAAGTTGAAGTTCGACGGTCCGATCCGTCTGTTGATTGAGGTGCAGACCGAAAGTGCCGTCGCCAAGCGGCCTCAAATCCGTATTCATGAATTCGCAACCAAGCCAGCAGATGAAGTCATTTCGAGCAGTGATTATCAATGGCGGAACGGCGGCGCGATCTATACAACGCAAAAAGTGTATTCAAAGCTCGCAAAGGTTTCGGTGCGCGGCTTGGACGATGCAGATACAGTTGTTATCAGCACGCTGGATTTCACAACCGAAGATCATACACTGTTTATGCCACTTTGGGCCTGTGTACCCGACCAACAGCGAGCTCAAACAATTATCGGACGCGCCTTACTTGATTCAATTCGATTTCATCGTCCCTATGGAGTGCCTGCCTGCCCGTCTTTGACTCAACCTGAAGCTGAATCTGTTTCACAGGCTGTTCATCTCCCCTGGAATTTGTTGATCTGTGAGGGTTTACTGAAATATGGATTTCGCACGGATGCGGCGCGCATCCTGGTTCACAATATGACCGCAGTCATCCAAAGCCTGAAACAGAACCGCGCATTCCACGCGCGCTATCACGCGGAAAGAGGGACCGGCATCGGCGAACGGAACGCGCTCAGCGGCCTGGCTCCTGTTGGATTGTTTATGAAGATATTGGGGGTTGAGATACTATCTTCAACACGTGTAAGGCTGGAAGGTGAGAACCCCTTCCCATGGGATGTGACGATTCAATATAAGGGATTGAAAGTAATAAAGGGACAAAGAAAAACAGATGTGGTTTTTGCAAATGGCAAGTCTGTTGTAGTGACGGACACCGAAGCGACAATTATCTCGCTATGAATTTCGTCCATTAATTCCAGAATACTTAATTATTACATTGTTTATCGTTCTAAATGCTTCTCCAACCAATCAATCATTACCTTGAATACTTCGGCTTTCTCCGGTTCATTATGAATTTCGTGAAATAGGCCGTCCCACAACTTCAACGTAACATCTTTATTATTTTCGCTCGCGAGCCGGGCGAAGTCTTCGCTACCGCTGGGGTAGGTCAGTCCGTCGTCCGCGCCATGCATCATGAGTAAGGGAGGCTTGAATTCACTCGCGTGCGCAAAGCAAAAGTCAATTGCTTTGATTGCCGATTTTCCAAGCCCCAGGCTGGTTTTGCTATGCACGAGCGGATCGTTGATATATTTCTTCACAACATCTGCATCACGGGAAATTGTGGTTACATCTAATCCACTAGGTACGGTGATGGCTGGCAGAAGCGATCCCAATACATTGACCATGGCGATCTTGCCCTTCTGCTCCTGCAGCGGAGAGCGCAACCCGGCGCCAGTAACTATGACACCGTTCAACCCCGCTGGGTATTGAAGTGCATATGCAAGAGATAACAATCCCCCCAGGCTATGACCATATAAAAAATGAGGGAGATCTGGATAACGTTGTACCAGAAATTTAAAGAACTGACGAATATCCTGCATGACCGCATTCAGAGCAGGGAAATGTCCGCGGGCACCGCCTGACCGGCCATGCCCGCGCAGATCAAAGCCAACCAGTGCATAGCCTGCATCTGTCAGGGTTTTGCCAACGTGAATATAACGCCCAGTATGTTCCCCAAGCCCGTGGATGAGTGCAAGTAATGCTCTTGGCCTCTTGTTATTTGGTTCCCAGCCTCGGATATAAAATGTGATCCGATTATTCCCTTGCCACTTCGACTCAAAAGTAATCACTTAGCCTCCAACCGTTATCTTGAATTCACAAGTGTTTTCTCCTGTGGCTTTGCACGAGATCTCGGCCACATCATATCCATTCCCCGTCGCCCAGAAGAGACTTTCGCGGATGAGTCCCTGGGTCACAAAGCAGATGGGGTTGGAAGAACTCTGATCATGAGTGGTGGGAGAAGCATGGTCAACGAGAAGCAGATCGATATCTAATGTGTGAACCGTGATATCGCCTGCGGTGGCCCCGATGAATTTTCCAAGCAATTCCAGGGTCGTCTTGCGTCGTGAGGGGAGAGGCAGTCTTTTGGCCAAAGCGGCCTGCGCCTTGCCTCCAAGCGCCGCATCATCCAGGATGCGATCCCACAGGCGTTCCCCAACCCGCAAAAGAACACCGCGAGCACCACGTCCAAAGTAAATTCGCATGGCGGCCTGAAGTGCTGCATAAACATGTGAGGAGTCAACGGGACTCATCTTTAGAAATGTCTCCGGTTTTTTCCATTCCTGTGGCAGGTTGGACAAATCAAGCATCGCATTGAATTGTTCCGCACCTAGTTCAGTTGCAACGGTCTCCGCAAAGCGGCGCAGGATTCTGTTGGAAAATTTTGATTCGCTCACTCGCGTGCCTCCCCTACTTCAAATCTGCAATACTCATCACCCTTCGCAAGGCAGTGTGTTTCGATAATCTTGAATTCCTTCCCCGTTGCCCATTGTACTGCCTCGGCGATGGAGCCTGCATACAGATGACAAATAGGTTCGGTGGTGTGGCGGCCAAAACAGACCGCGCAAGTGGATTCCATGTACGCGATCCTCTCACCGCTGTCATCCACCCAGGCATTTACCTGCGGATTGGTTTTCTTGAGTGCACCAGCCATGCTGTTCAAAATGAATTTGATACGTTGTCGTTCCGGCAATAATTTAAGCGCCACGCCTGCAATACCCAACAGGGCAGCCTGTTCGCGTACCCCGTATTGGAATGAGGCTTTGCCAATACGCCGCAGCATGCCGCGCCCGCCACGCCCATAAAAGGCTTCCACAGCCTCATTCAATTTTCCATATTCCGAGGCGCTGATGCCAGGTTCAAGATTGTCTGGTGGGAAGTTGCCAATGAATCGTTCCAGCCCACTGGCATGCAATACGGCATTCAAGCCGTTTTCTCCCATCACTTCCTGCGCGGACGTCAATGCTTGTCTCACTATAGTGTTGACGACCATCATTGAATCGTTTCTTTCTGTCATTCCTCCTCCTCATGCGTGGGTGGTACCTCAAAAGTGTATACGGGATATTGCTCGCCTGTGCGGACAAATCCCATCTTTTGATAAAGACCGAGCGAAGCATCATTATCGCTTTGCGTATTCACGGTAAGCCTGGTGACACCCATTTGTGTCAACCGTGTGAAGAGTTCAACTAACAAAGCTCTGCCCGCACCCCGTCCTTGGGCAGAAGGATGCACAGCCAGGCGAGCAAGATGCGCATGTGTTCTTCCACCGGTGGTTAGTTGATAACCAACGATTCCACAATCATCCTCTGCCACAGTCGCAAGCAAGGTCTGTGAGTAAGCACTGCGAAGCGTATCCAACGGGATTTGCCAAAGCGGTGCGAAGGATGCCGCATCCGTCTCTTCTACTTCAGGAAGATCAGCCTCCGTCATTTTACGGATCCTTATCCCATTCACTTTGCTCGCAGCCCAAGGCCGATATCTCCATTCAAGCATCACAATGTGCTGACGGTTTTCGAATCCACTTGCCGACAATACATCCTGAAACCAGGGATGCATTGCAATGGCTGCAACGGTCGCACCGCCTGAGCGTGAGATCTCTTCTTTTGTTGTAGACCACAACAGGTCCCATGCATGATGCACATCCCAGCGCCCCGCGTAAACAAATAGCCGCACCCAGTGGATCCCCTTTAACTCTGGAGAGCAAGCGAGAGCGGCGATGACCTGTCCATCTTCCTCCAAAGCCCAATAAAACGGAGAGCCCAACAGTTCCAACGGGGAGCGCCAATCCATGTGGCGATGCAGGCGGGTCTCAAAAAAGATCAGGTTCGATAATTGCTGGTGGTCTTTAAAATCTGCCGGGCGAACCAGAGGATGGATGATCAATATTCACCTTGAAAGATTTTGCTCGTAGATAAACCATAAAGACCGAGCACCAAAAAGAACACATTAATCATCACGCAAGCGTATACCTGTGTGAACAAAACGATATACTAAATTATTTCTTTATTTTACGCAACTTGCGCGAGTCAATTATCTAAGAAGCCCAATGCGCATGAAAAATTTCATAATACGCTGGGTGAGCGATGGTTTTTCAACCAGCCGCAGTGAGTCATATACATCCATCTGTGAATCTGCAATATGACCGCGTTTGAGATTCAAATTTGCCGCGGTCTTTCTTACCATTGAATGCATGTCACCTTCCCCCACCTGCTCGAAGAGCGATGCAGCGCGGTTGTATTCTTCCAGCGCCTCATTCCATCTTTTAAGTCCCTCCAGCGCGGCGGCGCGGTTGCTCACGGCGATACCCTGCCGTTTTACATCGCCGGCTTTTTGAAAGACACCTTCGGTTCCTTCCGTAACTTGAAGCGCCTCATTCACTTTTCCTGCCTGTAACAAAGCGACACTTTGATTGTTCTTCATCTCTGCCGCGTTTAATTCATCCTGCGCGGATGCATAGCCCTGCGCCGCTTGTGAAAACAAATCTGCTGCCGCGAGGTAAGCTCCCTGCTCATATTCCCGTTTGCCTTTTTCGGCAAGTGCGATCATTGTTGTGTTATCCACAGAAGGCCCTAATATGTAATATCCAATAAATCTTCCGCCACTGAACGCAATTTATCCCTGGACATGTTGCTCAATTTCATCGCCAGTTCCAGGTATGGACGATTGACCGGCAACGCAACAAACTCGCGCAGGTCTACAGGCATTTCCAGAAAGTGCTGAATTGCTTCCTCACTGATCATCCATTGCCCAATGGGTCCGTTGCGATCAAAGAAAGATTCGATTCGCCCCCCCAATGTTTGGACCAATGCCTCCAGCTCAGGGAGGGGGATGGGGCGTTCGCCTAATTCATAGGCTTTGATGCGCGAACTGGCGATTCCCGTCTCATGTGCAAGATTGCGTATCGAGATGCTGGCATTCATACGCTCCTGCCTGAGAAGCGCGCCGATCTTGCGCTGCCGCACGGCCAGTAGTTTTGGCAAATCAAGTTTTTGATGCGGAGAAGCATTTTCGGATTTCACTTGCTTCCCCCAGAAATGGTCCATAGGCAGGTCCAGGTAATAGACCAGAGTTTCCAACTCAGGCAATGAAGGAGCCCTAAGTCCCTCCTCGTAGGAGCGGAACACACCTCTTGGTGTACCAATTGCTTCAGCACAATCCTGAACGCCCCTGCGCGCCGCGAGCCGCGCATCACGGATCAATACGCCAAGTTTTTTTGTACGAATCGTAACCTGGGACTTGATGTCCATTACTCCTCTAGAAAACTATAACGATAACCTGATTATAGCAGAAGCAATACGCTCTTATCGCCTCTGACCAAGATTCATTCCACCTGGGGGCATAAAGATCTCTGCGCCAAGTTTATACCCTGCTGCCTCCAGCTTTGGACCAAATAGGGGGCGGATGCCAGTTGCTTTCAGCTCACCCTTGATCTTGCCATCTGGACCCACACCCGTTTGCTCAAACTTGAAGATGTCAGTCATCACCACTGTATCACCTTCCATGCCGATGACCTCTGTAATTGCAGTCACCTTGCGGGAGCCATCTTTCAAACGCGTTTGTTGGATGATCAGATCCACCGCTGAGGAGATCTGCTGTCGAACAACTTTCAGAGGCAAATCCATGCCTGACATTAGCACCATCGTTTCCAGGCGTGAAAGGGCATCGCGCGGTGTGTTGGCGTGTAATGTAGTCAATGAACCGTCGTGACCGGTGTTCATGGCCTGTAACATATCTAAGGCTTCGCCACCGCGACATTCACCTACGACGATTCGATCGGGGCGCATACGCAAAGAATTACGAACGAGATCACGGATTGTTACAGCACCTCTGCCGTCTGTGTTGGCAACCTTTGTCTCCAGACGCAGGACATGATCCTGCTGAAGCTGTAACTCTGCTGCGTCTTCAATTGTGACGATGCGCTCCCCTTCTGGAATGAAACTGGAGAGGACATTGAGGAGAGTCGTCTTACCCGAACCTGTTCCTCCCGAAATGACGATGTTAAGATGGGCAAGTACGCAGGCACGGACAAACTCTCCCATATTCTGGGTTAATGACCCGTAATCAATTAACTGTTGAATGGAAAGTTTATCTTTTTTGAATTTGCGGAT
>DAINRK010000188.1:4142-8162 GCA_036741855.1 Anaerolineales bacterium | reverse complement strand
GTATCTCGGCAATGGTTACATTCTTGGCGCGATAAAAACGCTCGAAAAGATGAGGAAACGATTCTGCGGGGATACCAAGTCCGTTATCTGAAATTGAGACTTGCACTTCAGTATCCGTCTCTGTTACATCGATGGTAACTGCACCGCCTTCAGGTGAAAATTTGGCAGCATTATTAATCAGGTTGATAAACACCTGCTGCAAACCGCTCTTATCGCCCAAAACAAATAGTGACCGTTGCTCTGTTTTCAGATCCAACAGAACCCGGCGCTTGCCTGCAATCGCCTTGACTGCCATAAGCGACTCTTCGAGCACAGGAATTAGATCCAGTGGTGCCCGCTCAAGAGTCATCATGCCGCTTTCCAGCCGGCCCGCAATCAGTAAACGGTCGATCAGGATTTTCTGGCGGTTCAACTCGCTCTTCAGAGTACGCCAATATTCATTTAGCTCTTGCTCTGTACCACCCTCCTGGATTAATTCAGTCATCAGGATTGCAGCAGTAAGCGGAGTCCGCAATTCGTGCGAGGCGCGGTTGATGAAATCGGACTTCATCTCGTTCAACTGTGCCTGATCTGTAATGTCGCGAATGACGATCAACGCCTCATCCGTACTGATCGGATACAGACGTGATTCATAAATCTTATTCGTAAATGGGAGTTTGAACTCTTCGAGCACATTCGGAGAAGTAAACGCGATCTGATTACCGGGTCCTCTGATCTTTTCCACAATGTCTGCAGGCCAGGTTTCAGAGAGTTTCTTTCCAGAAATCACATCGCGATGGATATAAAGCGGATGGTCCGGATGGGCGCTATAGTCCAGGATCTTCCCATCGAGGTGGATCCGGATCAGTAGATCCGGCAAGGCAGAAAGGATGGCGCGGTTACGCGCCTCGTTCAAACGGATCGTCTCTTCATAGCTACTACGTTGCAGGGAAGAGCCAATCAGATTTGCTGCTGTTTGAACAGTATTCCGTTCTGAAGGTGACCAGGAAATCTCCTTCTCTTCGTCAAAGAGACCTAAAAATCCCCAGGATCCCAATGTGCCGTGAATAGGCAGGACAACAAACGATAGTCCTGTGAACACGGGTTTTCTTTTACCATCTGTTACGGTGTTATCCGAATAATCACCGGATGCTCCCAGGATCATTGAAATGTGCTGCAAAATTACCGCGGAAATATCGAAATCAGAGTCAGACTTCTTCTTCCACCAGTACTGAATATTTACCGATGGCACCGAAGAAAACGTGTCGATCTCAAAAATGGCACAACTGGAAACGTTGGTCGCCATGCCAAGTGATTCTAATATCTCAGGGATTTTTGCTTCAATGTTGGATGAACGTAATAAGCGTGCCGTTGCATCACTGATCACAGAAAGAATACGCGTGTATCTCTTAAGAGTTTCCTCAAAATTCTTACGGTCCGATATCTCGCGGGCGATACTCTGGATATAGGCTGGCCTATTCTTTTCATCGTAAACAACAGAAGCGCTGATCTCAACGGGCAAGGTGGAACCATCTTTCCGCTTTAATATTCGTTCAGATATATTGGAGCCATCTCCTCCTACCGAAGCGTGACCCAACGCATCATCCAGAGACATCACTTCGATTACAGGCAACCCAACCAGCTCATGTTCCTCATAGCCTAACAGACTCAGAGCCTGTTGATTGGCGGTAATGTAACGAAGGTCAAGGCCAATAATAAATACACACTCTCCAGTCTGCTCAAATAACGCACGGTAGTGGAAATCTTCACCCCATTCATTCCGCGATTTTTTAGAAGCAGCGTCTGGCCGCGGTTCTCGTCTTGCTAAGGGTATCGTCTTTTGGTCATCCATAAACAATGTCATCCGGCCGATGGTCTGGGATGAATGCGTGCACATGACAGCCCGCGGGGCTATTCAGAATTTGGATATCACCATTTAGGCTTTGGAAGACCGCCCGGGCAATGGTCAAACCTAAACCCAGGCCCTCATATTCCCGGTTATCTCCCTGGCTGACTTGATAAAAGCGCTCGAAAACTTTTTCGCGCAGCCCAGACGGAATGCCCGGCCCTTCATCCTGAACAATGATGCTGACGCCACCATCCAAACCGGGCTTCACGCTCAGGCTGACTTGCCCTTTGTCAAAGCTGAACTTAAAAGCATTATCCACCAGGTGTAACACAGCGTGGATGAACTCGCGTCGTGGCGCTGTAATTTTGCCTGGCTCCGAAACATCCACGAAGAACTCCAATCCCTTCGCCTGGTATCTCTCCAACCTTTTTCGCGCTGGAGTAATGATATGCATATCAACGTCAATGGGCTGCCGGATCGTATTCAAATCTCCGTGATCAATATTACTCAGGAGGATCAAATCTGTAACAAGTGATTCGAGGCGATCTGCATTGGAAAGCGCGACTTGGAGGAATCTGCTCTGCTCTTCCGGATCACTGAAGCGATTATTGGCTGCCAATTCCAGTGGCATCATGATGTTGACGAGGGGTGTTCGCAATTCGTGATGAAAATTTTGCAGGATCTCGTATCGCAGCCTGTCCATTTCTTGTTGAGCTTTCATTCTCATTTGTTCGCGTCCACGAGCCTGCTCGGTTTGAACTCGCCTTAATACGGCTTCAATTCGCGCCAATAGTTCTTGAGTCGCAAATGGCTTGACGATATAGTCGTCAGCCCCCTCACGCATTCCACTGACCCGGTCTTCTACATTGGAACGCGCCGTCAGAAAAATAAAAGGCGTGGATGCCAAATCCGGATCAAGATTCATCAATCTGCGCAATTCAAAGCCATTCGGTGGTGGCATCATCACGTCTGAAAGGATCAGGTCCGGCCGGGCTTCTTTCGCTTTTTGCAGCCCATCGTTCCCATCGGAGGCAGTAACGACATCATACCCATGGCGTTTGATCGTCGCAGCCAGTCCCATCAACAAAGCTGGTTCATCATCGATAATCAAAATGGTCGGCTTATTGTCCATAAGTTATTTATGATGCAGGCTTTGTGTTGTCCCTCTTGCTTTATCGACCAGGCCGGCGTTATTGTTCACAAACATGATTTGAATGGAAGCCAGTGATATCAAATCGCCTGAATTAAGTACACAGCGTTCTATTTTCTGACTGTTCACAAAGGTTCCCGAGGTTGATTCGTTGTCATACAGAATATATTTGTCCTCCTCGAAACGGATTTCGGCATGAAACCTGGAAACAAATTCCTCATTAAAGACAATATCATTGTCCAATTGTCGCCCTAACTTGGTGATTTTCTTGTCCAATGGGATGATTTGCCTGTTGAAGATGAGAAAAACACTGGGTTCAAGAGAAGGTGATCCGGTATTATCCATGACGCGCCTCTAGTTTGATCGTATCAAACACTCCAAGAAAATTAATTTGAGATCCCCAACGACCTTATTTATAACATACTGGGTAGGATTTGGAAAATATTCCTTTAGTTGCAATTTTGTCTTCAGTTCTGAAATTCCATAGCGTATTTCAAAGCCAGGGGCTGGTCGAGGTGTTGGAAATTCATTCACCACTGAAGATGCCGAAATTGCCCATGATGTAGCAAATCAACTGGCAATTGCGATTCAACATATCAATTTATATAATGCCCTGCAAAATGAATTAATGAAACGGAAGAAGCTTATCCTGGAATTGGAAGCAAATAACGCTGAACTTGAACGCTTCACGTACACCGTTTCGCATGATTTGCGAAATCCCCTTGTAACAATCAAAGAGTTTCTGGGTATGCTGGAAAAAGATCTACAGGATGACAGAAAAGATCGAATCGCTAATGACTTCCAGCGCATCGCAAACGCGGCCGATAAAATGGATGAACTACTCTCAGACCTGCTCGAACTCTCGCGGATTTTGGCGCGTCCTCAATCCACCTGAAGAAGTGGACCTCGCCAAACTTGCTCGCGAAGCTGTTGAGCTGCTGGATGCTCGAATCCGCTCAAAGAATGGTTCAGTAAATATCTGGCCTGATCTCCCAACAGTTTTCGGTGACCGCATTCGCCTGCGTGAAGTACTGGAAAACCT
>DAINRK010000188.1:0-4042 GCA_036741855.1 Anaerolineales bacterium | reverse complement strand
AGGCTCAACTTTTTGCTTTACGATTCCGGATGGAAGAAAATAAGGTAAGGGTAACCCTTCAATATTAATTAGATTCTCTGATTAATTCGAGCGGGTCGCCCCTACAGTTATAATCAACGTATGTTCACAGATCAGGTTGAAATCCACATAAAGTCCGGTAAGGGCGGCGATGGTATGGTGCATTTTCGCCGCGAGAAATTCATCCCCATGGGCGGACCCGATGGTGGAGATGGCGGCAAGGGTGGCGACGTTATCTTTGAAGTCAAATCCACACTCAACACGCTTTCATCGTTTCGACAGAATCAAAAATTCAAGGCAGAGGAAGGTGTCAAAGGCGGACCCTCGCAAATGTCGGGGCGTTACGGTAAAGACCTGATTATTTATGTCCCACCAGGCACGATCATCTTTGATGCAGATACTAATGAACTCATCGGCGACCTAACTCAACCTGGTCAGAAATTGACTATTCTCAAAGGTGGACGTGGTGGACGCGGGAATCAACATTTTGCGACATCTCGAAACCAAGCGCCGCGCACGGCCGAGAAAGGTGAACCAGCAGAAGAAAAACGCATCAAACTGGAATTGAAGCTGATCGCCGACATCGGGCTGATCGGCGTCCCGAACGCTGGTAAGTCAACCTTGCTTTCGGTGTTGACGAATGCCAAGCCGAAGGTCGCGCCTTACCCATTTACCACGCTTGAACCAAATCTTGGCGTGGCCAATATTGACGATGATACAACCGTTGTACTTGCGGATATCCCCGGACTCATTGAAGGTGCATCGCATGGAGCAGGATTGGGTCATGATTTTTTGCGCCATGTTCAACGCACGCGCGTATTGATTCACCTGCTCGACGGTTTATCAGAAGACCCGGTCGCAGACTACAGCCAGATTAATTCAGAGCTATCGCTCTTTGACCCGAATCTCGCGAAAAAGCCGCAGATCGTCGCACTCAACAAAATAGACCAGCCCGAAGTGCTGGAAAGACTCGCAGAGATCCAAAAGAAGTTCAAAAAGTTAAAGGTCGAGTTTATGACTATTTCGGCTTTGGGACGTACGAATACGCGTGAGCTTCTAATCAAGGCCTACCAAAAATTGGCAGAGGCCCCTCCACTGGAGGAAGTCGAAGCACCGATGCCTGTCTATAGACCGAAAGAAGACCCGCGCGAGTTTATCGTCAGCCGTGAGGGGGCGAATGAATGGCGCGTCTCGGGGTCTGCCATCGAGCGCGCCGCGAAGATGACCTATTGGGAACATGATGGGTCATTACGTCGCTTTCAAAAAATCATGGAAACGCTTGGTATTGATGAGGCCCTGCGTAAAGCTGGTGTGCAGGAAGGTGATACGGTGGCAATTGGTGAGTTCGAGTTGGAATGGCAGGAATGAAATGACCTCCTCAAGACAACGTATTTTGATCACAGGCCTGATCCTCTTTGGAATCGTCATCGTTGGCTTTTTCGGTTGGCGAACATTTCATGCCTTTAGAGAGTTTCGTGGTCATCGTCCACCACCCTTTCCTGCCGAGGGCGCAGTAGTTCCCGAAACGGATGTAGAGTTGATTCGAGATTGGATGACAATCGGATTTCTCTCAAAGACGTATCGGACCCCTCCCGACCTGCTCTACAAAGCGCTTGGTATTCGTCCCAATGGAAACGAACACAAGAGCCTTAAGCAGCTCAATGATGAATATTTTCCAGAGACTCCCGGATATGTCTTGAAGACAGTAAAAGCGGAAATCCAAGCCTGGCTGCCGCCTCCTACGGAAATTTCGCCGCCAACAAAAATTCCTCCATCCACTGAAATCCCACCCGTAAGCCCCTAAAATGTCTGATTTTCTGTTAACCCAGATCATTAACTATGGCGCGCCCATTCTCGGTCTGGTTCTGTTCATTGGGGCACTTGGTGTTCCGTTTCCGGGAACATTTCTGGTAATCGCCGTAGGTGCGTTTTGCAGACAGGGACTCTTATCCTGGCCTGTCACCGGGCTTGTCGCGTTCATTTTCGTTGTTTTGGGAGATTGTCTGAGTTACTCCCTGGGCTATTACGCCCGCGACCCTGTGCTGCGCCGCTTGAGCGCATCAAAGCAATGGACTCAGGCAGAGAAAAGTTTTCAAAGCTGGGGAGGGATGTCGATCTTTTTGACGCGTTTTTTGATCACAGGAATTGCAGTTCCAGTGAATCTCATTGCTGGAACAGGGAGTTTTCCTTTCAGGCACTTTTTGCTTTACGATGTCCTCGGTGAGGTAATCTGGATCTTTGGCTATGGTGGGTTAGGCTATCTCTTTGGCACACAGTGGGAATTGGTCAGCGATTTCATTAGCAACTTCGGCGGGTTTGCCCTAGGTCTAGTCATTCTTGGCGTTGGCATTTGGCTAGGGATCCGGCGACTAAGGGCTTTAGATGCCACGAAATCGAAAACACAGGAATTCCAATAACTTGGCGCAATTTGTTTTGCCTCGGTCGGTGACATCAGCAACGCAGCTTCGATTCAGAATGCTAAATGACGGATTAGCTAGCATAGCCGCGAGGGCACAAAACACTTCTGCACATCATGAAAAATATGGCTTGAGCGCATCGCGCGCAAGATAATAACCACGCTTGATCAAATCTTCGTGTGACACAAGAGGCGCTAAAGCAAGCGCTGATGTTGGTTCATCGTCGAAAGCAAATGTCGCATATCGATTTTCCTTGTCGTCATTTGCGTAAGATGTAAAACGTGATTCGTAATTTTGCGCCTTACACATTACGTTTTCCGTTCACTGTACATTCAGTACATCTGCGCCTTTGCCTTGTTGAATGAGCGGCACGTAGGTTTCGAGCTCTGCTTGCACCGCTGGATCAGTGAGATCGATCGTCTTCTTGCGCTCGGCAGACATATAGGCGGCCATGCAGAGCTTGATAATTTCGAGGCCGTAGCTCAACGGCAGCATGCCATCGCGACCTGCAAGAAACGCGTTGGCCGCATCTTCGTTTTCGTCTGTGTATCCATACAAATCCGGTTCGTTGTATTGCACCGCGAGCAGGCCGCGCGAAGCGGTTGCTTTTTCCAATGCCGTCTCCGCATCGGCAACGGCTTCGGCGGCAGCATCGCCGATAAAAATTTGCAGCGACGAATTGAGTGTGTTCACTTCAAACGCATAACCCGGGCCCATGCCATCCATGAACAAACGCAAGCCCTGTTTCTCAAACATCCACGAATCGGTGAATTGCGCTTTGACAATTTGGCCTGTTTCGGGATTTTTGAACGTCACCATGCCCGTGGCGAAATCTTCTGCCGGCGTCTTGGTGTAGTCTACGCCCATTTTTTGCATCAATTTTTCGCGCCACTGTTTTTGTCCCCACTTCAACAACGAGCAATCCGCGGAAATGGAGATTGGCTGCAAAAATGTCGGTGACTTACCGAGTGGCGTGAGAGCGTACCATCCGACGGCGATGCTGTGACAACCCATGTCTGACAGGACGCCGCCGCCTTGCCGCGTTGGATCCCAGAACCACGGCTCGTGCGGGACGCCATGTTCTTCGGCAGAGCGGACGAGCACGAGTGGACCCATGGTTTTCTGTTGCGGCGCGAGCTGCTGCAATTGCGTACGAATCGGCTTCATGAAAATTTGATTTTCAAAGTAAGCAGTTTTAAGTTTGGTTTCATTCACAAGATCAACAATACGCCGCGCTTCCTTCACATTGCGCGCCAATGGCTTTTCGCAGATCAGTCCTTTCAATGCCGCGCCTTTCTTGACGGCGTCGACGATTTGCTCAACGATCTCGACGCGCGTGAAATTAGGCGAATAGACAGCAATGGCATCCACATGTTTGGCCATTTCAGCGACATCGGAATAAACCGTTCCCTCGCCGAGCCCGTGATCTTTGATCATCTTCGAGAAAGACTGGGCTGAAACCGCAGTTCTGGAAACAACGCCGGCAATTTCGATGTTTCGCACTTGCATGATGGCGCGGGCATGAAACTTCGCAATGAAGCCTGCCCCAATCATTCCGAGCTTGAGAGTTTTTTGCATGGAAATTCCTTTTCTCTACGTTGTATGAA
>DAINRK010000187.1:6726-8197 GCA_036741855.1 Anaerolineales bacterium | reverse complement strand
GTCTAAACCCAAATGCAATGTAAGAGTTACACATGAAGTAAAATTACAATCAATGGAAATTTCTGAAAAACTTCAGGGCATTCTTGCTACGCTTCCAGCAAAACCTGGCTGCTATCTAATGAAAAACATCGAGGGGAAGATTATTTATGCCGGGAAGGCGATCAGCCTGAAAAACCGCGTCAGATCATATTTTCACGCGGATGCCAGTCACGATGCGAAAACGCGGCGCCTTGTGCGCGAGATCGTAGACATTGAGTGGATTGTCGTTGGGTCCGAACTTGAGGCGCTCATCCTCGAGATGAACCTGATCAAGAAACATCGCCCAAAATACAACGTCCGCCTTAAGGACGATAAACGATATCCCTATATCAAGATCCACTGGGCGGACCCATTTCCCAAAGTCACTGTGACACGTCAAATGGTGGATGATGGCTCGCGTTATTTCGGCCCCTATACCTCTGCCTGGGCCGTTTACCAAACACTGGATGTGCTTCGCCGGATCTTCCCATATCTAACTTGTGACCGCAACATCACTGGAATGGATCAGCGTGCCTGTCTTTATTATGACATTAAACTTTGTACCGCACCCTGCATCGGCGCTGTCAATCAAATTCAATATCGTCAGGTAATTTCTGACTTGATGGATTTCCTCAGTGGGCACAGTGAAGGCATTGTTGAGCGTCTACAGTCAGATATGGAAAAAGCGTCAGAAGAGATGCGATTTGAAAGAGCTGCTGCCTTACGCGATCAGCTCAAAGCCATTCATTCGATTATTGAGCGGCAAAAGATCGTCTTTGCAAGCGATTATCTTGACTCAGATGTCTTGGCGATGGCTCGTTCGAATGGCGAAGCCTGTGTGCAGATTTTCTTCATTCGCGGCGGAAAACTAATTGGACGCGAATACTTCATCTTGGAAGGCACAGAGGACGAGGCAGACAGCGAGATCATGGAACAGTTTGTAACTCAGTTCTATACAGAAGCCGCGACGATTCCGGAACAAGTCATGCTTCCTAATGAGATCGAAGAGGCCCGCATCATTAGTCAGTGGCTGCGTTCGAAGCGCGGTGGAGAAAAGGTGGAATTCTTCGTACCTAAGGAAGGACAACCACACGAATTGGTGCAGATGGCGACAGAGAACGCCAAAGAGACTCTGCAGGCTCTGAAAGCCCAATGGCAGGCTGACACCCACAAACAGGAACAGGCACTGGCTGAGTTACAACAGGCACTGAATTTACCTGAGCCGCCAAATCGTATTGAGTGTTACGATATATCCAACACACAAGGGACTGCAATTGTCGGCGCGATGGTCGTATTTACGCAAGGCGTGCCCGATAAAAAGCTTTACCGTAAGTTCAACATCGAAAGTGTAGTGGGTGCACCCGATGACTTTGCGTCCATGGAGGAGATGTTGACGCGGCGATTCCGTCGGTGGCGATCGGCTCAGGAAACGGCAAATGAGCCGGGGGCGAAG
>DAINRK010000187.1:0-6716 GCA_036741855.1 Anaerolineales bacterium | reverse complement strand
GTCGAAGCTTGACCCGTCCTTTTCTTTCCTCCCGGACCTCATCATCATTGACGGCGGTAAGGGACAGCTAGGACGCGCCGTCCAGGTTCTTGA
This sequence comes from Anaerolineales bacterium, assembly GCA_036741855.1. Lineage (GTDB taxonomy): Bacteria > Chloroflexota > Anaerolineae > Anaerolineales > Villigracilaceae > Defluviilinea. Next base: position 6,623 of record DAINRK010000187.1, on the reverse strand, counting down.
GAAATTTGAATTGCTGGATAAAATTCCGGTGATTGGGCTGGCCAAACAACAGGAGGAAATTTTCTTTCCTTACAAGTCTGATTCCTCGTTGCTGCCGCGGCACTCGCAGGGTCTATATTTGATACAACGCATCCGTGATGAGGCCCATCGGTATGGAATCACCGCGCATCGTAAGAAGCGGCAAAAGCTGGGGATGGCTTCACAACTGGATTCCATTCCAGGAATTGGCCCGGCGCGGCGCAAGGCCCTTTTGAAGCATTTTGGCTCCATTGACAAGATCAGGGAGGCTTCGATTCAAGACTTACGAGCCGTTGTGCCAGAAGAAACAGCACAATCCATCAAGGAACACCTGGAATGAAGCAAGTATGGATCGTTGACGACGACGAAGAGATGAATCGTGCAGTCGGACTGATGTTAAAATTGCTTGACTGTGAAGTTGCTTCTTTTTTCAATGTGAGAGCCGCTGCACAGACTCTCCTCATCGGAAGACGTCCTGATCTCGTCATTCTGGACCTAAATATGCCCGAGGTATCAGGACTTGACATGATCGAGTTTCTGCGGCGCAGACCCGAATCAAAAAATATACCAATCGTGATGCTTTCCTCGGAATCGGCAGACTCCATCATCGACAAGGCACTGGCGCTGGGTGCAGATTCATATATTATGAAGCCTGTAACCATAGAAGAACTTGAAAAGGCTATGACAACTGCCTTTGAGAAACATCCTGCATTGTGAGAATATAGAATGGCAAACAATAGATCGAAAAACAAAAATCAAACAAAATCGAAAGAAAACCGGCCGACCACGAGCAGAGTCGTACAGATCGTGGTCATCATCTTTTCTATTATCCTGATCCTTTCGATGGTGTTATCGCTCACGTCAAATTTCTAACACTGCAGATCGGGATGATATAATTTTGCCGCGCGGCGGAGTATGCCGCGCGTTTATTATGGTATACAGTACAAGAAAATATATCGCATGACTGAAGGCATACATGCTCGACAAACTAAAAGGTATAGAAGACCGCTACCAACAACTTGGCAATGAATTGCTCAACGTGGGCAGTAACTATCAACGCGCCGCGGAAATCAATAAGGAACGCGTGGATTTGGAAGCTATTGTCGAGAAGGCGCGCGAGTACCGTCAGGCAATGAAAAGCCTTGAGGAAGCCAGGGCAATCCTAGAATCCGAAAACGATGCCGATCTGATCGCATTGGCGGAATCAGACGTGACCGAACTCAGTCCCAAAATCGAGTCCCTCGAAAAAGAGATCAAAGCAATGCTGGTTCCCAAAGACCCCCGCGATGATAAGAATGTCATCGTCGAAATCCGCGCGGGCACAGGCGGAGATGAGGCGGCGATCTTCGCCGCGGACTTGTTCCGCATGTACACACGCTACGCCGAAAGCCAGCGATGGAAAAATGAAATCCTTTCCGAAAATGCGATTGGTGTCGGCGGGTATAAAGAGGTTATCTTTGAAATTCGCGGCAAAGGGGCCTATTCAAAACTCAAATATGAATCCGGTGTGCACCGGGTGCAACGCGTTCCTGCCACCGAATCACAGGGTCGAATTCATACATCTACATCAACGGTCGCTGTGCTGGCAGAAGTGGATGAGGTTGAAGTTGATATCCCCGAAAGTGATATTGAAATCGAGGTGTATCGTTCGTCAGGCGCGGGCGGTCAAAACGTACAGAAGAACTCGACTGCAGTGCGTTTGACCCACAGGCCCACAGGCATGGTCGTGACTTGTCAGGATGAGCGCTCGCAATTGCAGAACAAACTACGCGCCCTAAGCATCCTGCGCGCCAGGCTTTATGAAATGGAAGAAGAGAAGCGACGTTCTGAGATTGAATTGGATCGGCGCTCACAAGTGGGAACTGGCGAACGTTCCGAAAAGATCCGCACCTATAACTATCCACAGAACCGCGTGACAGATCATCGCATCGGGTTATCCAATTACAACCTGCCGGCGGTGATGAATGGCGGGATCGATGAGTTCATTGAAGAACTTTCCACACGAGATGAGGCAGACCGATTAGCCAGTAGTGGCATAGACGATGAGTAATGTATCGAACGATAATCCCGCCTTTGGGGCGGGGTTGCAGCCATTCATGGGCATTCCATCGTTCATGCGATTGCCCGTTTCGCGTGAGTTGAAAGATGTGGATGTTGCGGTTTTGGGCGTGCCGTTCGACAGCGGAACGTCCTATCGCACAGGGACACGCTTTGGTCCAAGAAAGATTCGCGAAACCTCGTTGTTGATTTGGGGGCATAACTCAACGTTGAACGTCAGCCCTCTCAAGAAACTAAATGTCGTCGACTATGGTGACGTATCCGTTATTCCAACATCCATTGAGCATACGATGGAGGCAATCACCAAAACAGCCAGCGAAATTATCAATTCAGGCACTACGCTGATTACACTTGGTGGCGACCACTCCATTGCCTTGCCCCTTCTGCGTGCACACGCAAAAAAGTTTGGACCTGTTTCACTCATCCACATTGACGCGCACATCGATACATGGGAATCTGAATTTGAGGCTGTGCCATACAGTCACGGCACACCATTTCGATATGCATTACAAGAGGGGTTAATCCGTAAAGATGAATATGTACAAATCGGGATTCGCGGTCCGTTGAGCGGAGAGAATGATTATGCCGATGCTGCCGCGCTGGGGGCGCGTACAATCACGATCCATGAAGTGATGGAAAAAGGCATCCCTGAAATACTCAAGGAAGTACATTACCGCATGAAGGGACCTCTCTACGTCACAGTAGATATCGATTCTGCAGATCCTGCGTTTGCTCCTGGCACTGGCACGCCGGAAGTCGGAGGGCTGACCAGCTACCAGTTGCTCCAACTCGTGCGCGGCTTACACGGACTAAATCTCATCGGTTTCGATCTTGTAGAGGTCTCACCTCCATTCGATCATGGTGATATCACTGCGATCCTTGCATCGAATATTGTGTTCGAGTATTTATCCCTGCTGGCCATCAAGAATGGATAGAACGTCATCGCTTCATTCGGACATCACGACCCGTCTCGCTCCGATTAGCGATACACCTGCTTTAGATGCATCTGTTCTGATTTCGCACATCCTGAACAAACCGAGGACATGGGTGCTGGCACACCCGGAAACGGTTTTGACACAATCTCAACTTGGTTCCCTTGGAACAGTTGTCTCTCGTTTTGAAAATGGCGAGCCACTGCCATACATCCTCGGTCATTGGGAATTCTTCGGCATGGACTTTGAGGTCACGCCAGATGTCTTAATCCCTCGGCCAGAGACCGAGCTGCTCGTTGAAAAAGCCATAGCCTGGTTACAAGATACGAAAAACCAGTCGAATATCCCCGGGGTTGCAGATATAGGCACAGGCTCTGGTGCAATTGCTGTTTCTATTGCAGCTCATGTCCCAAATGTAAGGATCATCGCGACTGATATTTCACGTAACGCGTTAAAGGTAGCCCAACGAAATTCAGAAAAACATGATGTATCTGAAAACATAGAATTTGTTGCATGTGATTTGCTTCCCGAGAAATCGTCATCTGCAAATCATGAAGCCCTAATTGACTTGATCTGCGCCAACCTGCCCTATATTCCAACCAGAGAGTTAAAAAACTTGCCCGTTTATAACCGAGAACCGACCCTTGCCCTGGATGGCGGTGAGGATGGTCTTGATCATTTTCGAAAATTAATGAAGATCTCGCCTGAATGGCTCGCTCCCAATGGATTGATACTGCTTGAGATCGAAGCTACTCAGGGTACTGAGACACTTTCCCTGGCAAAGGAAGCCTTTCCAGAAGCGCACATTAGCCTGCACAGGGATCTGGCCGGGAAAGATCGTCTGGTGAAGATTTCACGTCGCTGATTAACACACGATTGACAGGTAACTTTAATCAACCACGGGTACAATCCAGGGGATTACAGAAAATGTTATGTCTTTCAAACATCGTCTGCATTTGGAATTCTCAAAACAATTCAAGATGAAACAAATTCGCGCATCAATCAACTGGCCGATATTTGAGGATGAAGATCAGACCCGCATCGCAGGCTTCCTATACACGATTATTTTGACGTTGGGGGTAGGGGCCACTCTATATATTTTTGTTGCACAATTCTTCTTCATTTCCATTCCCCCGTCTCTTCGACTCGTAGTCGCATTCGCAGTTCTGCTTTTGACTGCGCTTTATATGCTAACGCGTCGCGGGCACCTTCGTCTTGTTAGCATTCTACTTGTTTCGGGATTGTGGCTAATTCAGACCGCAGCCGTCTATATAGATGGAGGAGTATCCTCTCCAACCTTCGCCAGCTATGTAATCATTATTATCATAGCGAGTGTGGTATTTGGAGGGCAGATCGGTGTAATTGTTGCTATCATGAGTGCAGCCGCAGGCATAATGCTACTAGTTGCAGAGAGCCAGGGCCTTCTACCAGATCCGGCGCACTCCACCACCGCTGGATGGGCTACACATTCCATGTTGTTCGTTCTTACCGCTGCGTTATTAGCACTCTTTAACAGGGACCTGAAATCTGCACTGGATAACGCCCGTCAATCTGCACAAACGATCCGCGCTCGTGAAGAGGCTCTCCGTGAGAGCGAGGTGAAATATCGGTCTCTCGTTGAACGCATTCCGGCGATTATCTATACAGCAGCCATGGACGAAACCAAAACCAGGCTGTATGTCAGTCCACAGGTTAAAAGAATTCTGGGTTTCACGCAAGAGGAATATCTGGCAAATCCTGAGCTTTGGAGGGAATTGCTTCACCCGGATGATCGCCAACGGATATTGGGCGAATCAGAATATTTCTACGCAACAGGCGAGCCATTCATTTCAGAATATCGCACATTCACTCGCGATGGCCGCGTTGTATGGGTCCATGATGAGGCAGTGATTCTGCGTGATACGTCAGGTAAACCTCAATTTATTCAAGGCGTGCGGATGGATATTACAGAACTTAAACAGGTAGAGGAAAAAATCAAAACACCTCTGGCGCAATTGGCCTCTCTGCGCGCCATAGATGTAGCGATCATGTCCACTCATGACCTACGTATGATCTTTTATATTCTGCTGAGTCAGACGATCGCAAAGTTGGATGTGGATGCGGCTCGTATCTTATTGTTCAATTCTGCGACAAAGATACTGGAATTTGGTGCTGCACAAGGCTTTTATGCTGCTGATATAGAAAAAGCACATGTGCAACTTGGTGAAGAAATCGCGGGGCGTGCTGTCCAAGAAGGTATTCTCATTGACGGACACCGTCTTACAAAAGAATTTTTTTCAACTAATGCTCCTGTATTTGCGGATGAAGGCTTTACTTGCTTTTATGCCGTGCCCTTGATCAGCAAAGGCAAAATTAAAGGAGCGCTTGAGGTATTTGAAAGGGAACACGTCCATCATGATCGGGGCTGGGTAGATTTTTTAAACTCGCTCGCCGGGCAGGCCGCCATTGCAATAGACAATGCTTCTCTCTTCCTTGACCTCCAACGCTCAAATACCGACCTCCGTCTCGCATATGAGACCACACTTGAAGGCTGGTCCGCGGCACTCGATCTCCGTGACCGAGAAACGGAGGGACATACTCAGCGCGTGACAAAACTTTCACAACAGATCGCGAAAAGCATGGGAATCACAGGTAATGAACTTCTCAATATACGGCGTGGGTCCCTCTTACATGACATCGGCAAAGTGGGTGTCCCGGATCGGATTTTGCATAAGCGCGGACCTCTGACCAATGGCGAGTGGAAAACAATGCGCAAACACCCTCAATTTGCCTACGATATGCTCTCACCGATTGCCTACCTGCATAGCGCGTTGGATATTCCATACTGCCATCATGAGAAGTGGGATGGAAGTGGCTATCCACGCGGCTTGAAGGGAGAGGAGATCCCGTTGGCGGCGCGCATCTTCGCGGTGGCGGATGTTTATGATGCATTGATTTCTGACCGTCCTTATCGTAAAGGCTGGTCAAGGAAAAAAGCTCTCAAATATATTCGCGAGCAAACTGGGATTCATTTCGATCCGCGCGTAGTTGAAGTGTTTTTGCGCGAGATGGATGCGAAATAATACCAATGCAAACGGAGGTTATCTCGGCGGAGCATAAAGAAGCACTTCAAATTGCGTTAGTCATCTTGCACAAGGGCGGTCTGGTCGCCTTTCCTACAGATACAGTGTATGGTCTGGGTGCGCTCGCGTTTAATGGTGCAGCAGTCGAATCAATTTATCTCGCAAAAGACCGGCCGATTGAAAAAGCGATCCCGGTTTTGATTTGGGATGTGATAGATTTGGAAAAAGTATCGGATGACATCCCAGACGACGCGCGAGCACTCGCCTCACGCTTCTGGCCTGGACCTCTAACTGTCATCGTTCCCAAAAGGCCCACTCTCCCCGGAGCCGTTTCTGCCACATCCACCGTTGGGGTGCGTGTTCCTGATCATCCTGTCGCACGCGAGTTATTACGCGCGGCTGGACCCATGGCAGTGACGTCAGCAAATATTTCAGGTCAACCTAGTCCAGCCACCGCTCAGGAAGTGTTTGAGCAACTTGATGGGCGAATCGAATTGATCATTGATGGAGGTAGAACTCCCGGTGGCATCCCGTCCACGCTCGTGGATTGTAC
>DAINRK010000186.1:0-8221 GCA_036741855.1 Anaerolineales bacterium | reverse complement strand
AATGTGGCGATAGCGGGCGCGTAAACGTGAGGATTGCATTAGGTTTCCGGCCATCAAAAATGTATGAGGATTGTATCACCAAGAAAAAGATTCCTTTCCGCGTACAACTGAGTTTTTTGCTCAAAGAATCCTTACGAAATCAGGACAAACCTTAATCCCGCTTTGACAAATCATCCCTGCCCTGCTATACTTACGATTGTTTGAAGTTGACTTTTACTGCCAATTCGGCAGTTTGTTTGAAAGACAATCGCATGTGTGGTACGGTGCCTCGCGAGCAAGTCAGCGGGGGCTTATTTTTTTAAGTCCTTAACCGCCAATGGCGGATAAATATTTTTAACAACAAGTGAGGATAAAAATACTTGTATGAGTAAGCACGGAAAATTGAAAATTATTCCCCTGGGTGGCTTAGGGGAAGTAGGCAAAAACATGACCGCCTACGAGTTTAACCACGAGATATTGGTCGTGGATGCGGGCATGATGTTCCCACGAAACGATATGCTCGGGATCGATTACATCATTCCCGATTATGAATATTTGCGGGGCAAAGCAAATAAGGTAGTTGGGATTGTCATTACACACGGACATGAGGATCACATTGGCGCGATCCATCACGTTTTGAATGATATTCCTGCCCCAGTTTACGCAACACCTCTGACGATTGGTCTGATCGAGGGAAAATTAGCGCGTAACAATTCCTTGGGCAGGGCCTCCCTAAATAAAGTGGAGGCTGGCAGCTCCGTGGAGATCGGCCCATTCAAAGTGGAGTTTTTCCATGTTTGCCACTCGATCCCGGATGCAGTGGGATTAGGCATCACCACTCCCGCAGGACTCGTGGTTCACATGAGCGACTTTAAATTCGATCATACACCTGTGGACAGCTGGCCTACAGACTATGCAAAACTGGCCGATTTTTCGCGGCGCGGTGTAGACCTGTTGCTCTCCGATTCAACCAACGCTGAACGCCCCGGCTGGACTCCTTCGGAGATGGTCATTGGTCCTGCGTTTGATAAAGTTTTCACCGAGGCAAAAGGACGCGTGATTATTGCGACTTTTGCATCCCTGATCTCCCGCGTTCAGCAAGTGGCAGATGCCACGGCCAAACACGGACGCAGAATGGCACTTGCTGGCACAAGTATGATAGACAACGTAAAAATCGCGCGCAAGATGGGTTATCTGGATATTCCAGATGATCTGCTCGTACCGATTGATCAGGCTTTAAAGATGCAGGATCACAAAGTGACGATCATGTGTACTGGGTCGCAAGGCGAACCTTCGTCTATTGTTGGGCGTTTATCTGCAGGGACAAATCGCCAGTTCGATTTGAAGCCGGGTGATACCGTGGTGCTTTCATCCCATCCAATCCCCGGAAACGAAGAGACCATCAGCCAGACTATTAACCGTCTTTTACGGCGCGGCGCAGAAGTAATTTACGACGCGATTGCGCCGGTACATGTTTCGGGTCATGCATCGCAGGAAGAGCAGAAACTGCTATTCAACCTTGTGAAGCCAAGACACTTTATCCCCATTCACGGTGAATTACGGCACTTGAAACGACATGCAAAACTTGCTGTGGAGGTCGGCATCCCTGAAGAGAGTGTGATGGTGGTTGAGAATGGCCAGACTGTTGAGCTCTCAGGTGGGAGGTTTAAACTTGGAGAGCGTATCCCTGGCGGATATGTGTTCGTTGACGGGCAATCGATCGGCGAGGTGGACCACGATATCATGCGTGAACGCGGAAAACTTGCACGGAATGGCATCTTTCTCATCGACATCAGCGTGGATAAATTAAATGGGCGTCTATTACACGACCCGGAAATTATCACGCGCGGCTTTGTCTCCCCTGATGACGCAGAGGAATTATTGCCCGAAGTCCGCAAGCACATTATGGATGTTGTCAATAATGGTGGCTGGGAAAGCGAAAAAGATATCGCCAACGCAGCGAAGTCCTATTTATATGAAGAGACCAAACGACGACCGATGGTGCTTGTAACTTTGAGTAAGGGATAAAACTTAAATAAACAGCCCGACGGCAAATGGTCGGGCTGTTTTTATGATTTAGTATCTTATCGTGGCTGAACCACAAGATCCAGGAATTCCGCATCGATGCGGTTGCTCCCTTTTTTGACCTGATAGCCAACAAATAACCATGGCTGCGCTGAGTTTATCGGAAGCGCACTAAAGACTGTATCACGCAATATAACCGCTGAGACAGAGCCATTGTTAACATCGAATACTACATCATAGACAGGTGGGTCTTGCGAGAAGGATTGCGTACGTTGAAGTTCGACCTGACCGGGCATTGTCTTTTGAACGAGCAACCGGTCTTTTACATTCCCAGGAGGAATGACAATAATCATCCCCTGTGAATCGATATTTGGCTCGGCAAAAATACCCATCCAAATCTCGCCATCCTGCAAGGTCCGGAGGAATGATTTGATACTCACAGTTCCATTGGCAGGGATCGGGGCGAACATGCCATATACCTGCGTATCCTGAAATCTGCCATTGGCAAGGAAAGTCAAACGCCCGTCTGCTGCGAAGAACAGATTTACGGGTTCTGAAAGACAACCATTCACTTCGGTAGTTTGAAGCGTCGTTGGCCAGGGCTTCCATAAGGCACTAATACAACCATTTATCCAATCGGCGCCAACCGGAGGCGGCGTAGGAGGAGCGGAAGTAAATGTTGGTTCAGGAGTCGGCGTATCGGGTGCCGGTGTGGATGTTGGGTCACCTGCTGGTACAGTATCCGTTGGGACAGGCGTGTTCGTAATGGTGGGTGTGAATTCAAACGCAACAGTCCAGGTAGGAGTGGGTTGGTTTGATGTAGGAACGAGTCGAGGAGCAATGATAGAGATCACGGCGACAGTAACCGTTCCACAAACACCGATTAATGCCGCAATAATAGTAGGGTCGATTCTGGCTCTGTTTTGTTGAGTCATATTAATCCCAATTCATTAAGAATTTTCCTTATTCTACGCTATATTCGATGCGTGCTCAAGGAGATTTATTTCGCCGTATTTTGGCGATCATGTTTGCGATCTGTCGATCAATTCGTCCCATAGGGTAATCATCCAGCTCTTTCAACGGGACCCATTTTAGACTTCCGTTAGGAGGCATCGTTTGCAGTTCACTGGGAAACGCATGAACTGTCACTTTGAAATGCGAGTATGCGTGTTGAACGGTTGTCAACACTTTTTTGTTCCGGTTCGCTCGGAGCTTCAAGTTGTAGCCCGTTTTCAAAACCTTTGCCAACCCTTTTGCCGGGTCGCCGTTAACGCGACCGTTGGGGAACTCCCACATTCCCGCGAGCAATCCTTTCGATGGACGTTGCGCGAGTAATACTTTTTCGTGGGGCGGATTGCCAATCCGCCTTACAATAACAGCTGCTGCATGAATATATTCGGGCACAATCTTTTTTGGCTGCATGACCGGACGTTGATTCTGAGTTCCATTTATTCGTGCTTTACATATTTTCATCAGCGGGCAGAGCAGGCAACGCGGATTCTTTGGCAAACAGATCGTTGCACCCAAATCCATCAGTGCCTGGTTGTAATCACCCGCCTGCCCTTTCGGCAATTGACTTTCGGCCAATTGCCATAATTCTTTTTCGCCAACGGTTGAATCAACAGGTTCAGAAATGTCAAAGAGGCGCGCGTACACCCGCTTGATATTTCCATCCAACGCAGGTACATCCATACCAAAAGCAATGGACGTAATCGCGCCAAGGGTATACCTTCCAATTCCAGGGAGTTTGCGAAGCGCATCCAAATCACGCGGCAAAACTCCATCATATTGGTCAGATACGATCTTCGCGGCTTTGTGTAAATTACGCGCGCGGCTGTAATAGCCAAGTCCTTCCCATGTGTTTAGGACATCATGTTCACTAGCATTGGCCAGGGCGCGGATGTTCGGAAATAGACGCATCCACTTTTCGAAATAGGGCATCACAGTTTCAACACGTGTCTGCTGAAGCATGATCTCTGAAACCCACACTGCATAGGGATCCGATGAACCGCGCCAGGGTAGAGTCCGCTTGTTATCACGGTACCAGTTCAACAGTCGAGAAGAGAGGCGGGACATGATCTTTATTTAAATCAAATCACAGAGATAAATCCTATCCCCGCGATCTGATTCTTAGAATTGAAATCCGCCACGCGCGGGAACGACTTTATATGAAAAGTTTTTGACGTAGTTGAAGAGACGATCCTGTAATATACCCCAATCGCTTGAATCAAGAATCTGCCGCGCCTGTAACACATCATTCGCCAACAAACCAACTTGAATTTGCGGATACGACCCATAGATGGTCGCCCATGCCTCTGCGGGTTGTAAGCCAAGCCGCTGAACACCAGGAATAAATTCGCCGATAATAAATTCGAAATAATCCTGATCGCGTTCACCGGCGATGTCCCACGTCATCAATACTTTTACGGCCATGGCATCAACTCGATTGATATTCCAACACAACGACTTTAGTTTCGTTTGGAAGGCTACTCCGCGTCACTTTCAGTGATGACTGAGTCTCAGGTTTCGAAAGCCCCATCTCCTTGATGAATTTATTCAACGAGTCGAGTGAGAGTTTAACGGCCGGAGTGGAATAATGCATCGGGATGACGAGGTTCGGCTCGATCAGACTAATGACTTCTGCCGCCTTTGCCGCGTTTAGCCCGCCACCGCCTCCCACTGGAACAAGCGCTACATTGATCGTGCCCAACGATTCTATTTCCGATTGCGTGGGCGTCTGCTTGAGATCTCCCAAATGCGCAACGGTAATCCCATCATAATCAAACACATAGATGGTGTTGCGCGCGGACGCTTCGCGGTCATTATCTTTGCTCTTTTTCTTGTTCGATCCGCCTCCGTCGGTTTGAACACCAGTAATGAATACGCCACCGATCTCAAACTCACCCGCTCCATCGATCACATGTGACGTGCCTTTTACCGCATCTGTATTATTGTGGCCGGGCGCATCGTGACTCACTGTAACGATATCAGACTTAAGTTTCAGTGAAGAATAACCGATTGATTTGTTGTCAAATGGATCCGTCACCACGGTCGCATAATTGCGCTCCGTGAGACGAAAACATGAATGTCCATACCAGGTAATTTCCATAAAGGTGCTGCCTCCAGGGGAGTATTATACCCGGTGTTAGTTGGACGAGATTTGAGATTTAGGCAATCTTGATTCTCCCCTTGACGAGTTCCTCCACAAATTTCCAGCGCTTCGTTTTTGTATAATCCCCTCTGTCGGGATAGAAATATGTTGCATAGTAGGTCCACTGATCTTTACCAAAGTTTTTGTCGGTGGCCCCGTTTTCCAGAAGATAACGCTTGATGCGGGCCTCAGCCCAGTTCGAAAGGTCATTGCTTCGCGCCCACCCAACATACATCGCTATAGATTCGGCGAAATCCTCCAGGCGATTAAACTTCCAATTCGAGCCGCTGGGTTTGTCGCCATAAAAATAACCTGCCGCGTTACAACCCGGTTTTCTGCCACGCTTACCAGGTTTATCTTCCTGTTTGAAAAAATTTGAATCTGACAAGCCAACAAATTTCATCAGCCAAGATAAAAAGGGACGTGTAGCTCCACCGGTATAATTTTCCAGTGCACGCGATAACTTCCAGCGGTGATTTGCATCCCACGCATGCGCAAACTCGTGTACCACCGTCCAGGCAGAAAACGATCCTTTTGAATTGAATGTGACTAGGTGAGCCTGTGCCTGCCCGCCACGTGGTCCGATGTCCTCTTTTTTTACAGTCACACCGCCCAGGTTTTCAATGAACTGTTTTCCGCCTTTCATAATGGCTGCCAGTAAGCCGATGGACTTGTAGAGCCTATCCAATTCCTCTTTTGACCAGTTACCCTTTTGCCACGTTCCATCGGAATCGACTCCCCAATCCGTGACAACTTCAACACGATATTCCGATTGTAACTGCATCAGTTTTTCAGCTGCATATGAGATGTCCGCATTCTCCACGTTCAGGTTCCTTTCCTGTAGCGCGATTTTTCTAGTAAAAGTTTACAACAAACAGCACATCAAGTCAAAAGAAATTTCATTAGCTCTTCTGAAGAATGTCTGTCAAAGCTTAATAGTTCATCATGCTTAATCCAAAGGAAGCGTCCTGCCAAAATCCAAGTTGGCTCTGTATAGCGAGGTGCTATTGTCAGCTATCGTGTGGGGCGCGTCTTTTATCGCACCTTAAGCCAGTGTTAGCAAGACTTCCTGATCATCCACCATTGTAAAGCAATACATGTACATATTGGATTCTAAGATGAGATATTTGTGTATTGTCATATGAATGCCCTTTCGTTCATCATTAAGGTTGACTTTTCTTGACAGCCTAAATTTTAATGCTATACTGATGCACACGTTTGCAGCAAACGTGTGCATTGTCTCAAAATACCCTTTTAAATAATTTGAAAAACTCCAGAAGCATTACGATTAAGGAGCTGGCCCTGCGAGCAGGCGTCTCGCACTCGACCGTATCACGGGCACTGAATAACCATCCGGCTCTTGCCCGCGGTACCGTGGAGAGGATTCAACAACTGGCGCAGGAGTTAAATTACGTGCCCAGCGGTTTTGCGCGTAGTTTGAAGACCAACCGCTCTTATATGTTAGGAGTCATTGTCCACCGCATTGCGGATCCCTTCTATAGTGAGGTGCTGGCCGGAATCCAAAACGTGGCTCATCAATTCCAATACAGTATGTTTGTTTCGGCATTTGAGAGTGATATGGAGCGTCAGGATAGCTTGATCCGGGGTGTGCTTGGGAGACAGGCGGATGCCCTGATCATCGGCGATTCGTTTTTCACTTCCGAGCACGTTGATGAACTTAGCATACGTGTGCCAGCAGTTTTCATCCATAACCGGGCAGAAGTCTTGCCACATTCTATTTATCACGATGATATAAATGCCACGCGCGCTTTGACCCGGCATTTGCTTGACCTGGGACATCGCCGTGTTGCGTTTGGTGGTAATCAACGAGGTGGTCTTCTTCATCAACAGCGGCGTGAAGGTGTCGTGACTGAACTTGAAAGCGCCGGATTAGAATTACGCAGAGAATATGACCTGCTTGCAACAGATGGACAGATGAGCAGCGGTGCATGGCTAGCAAAACAGTTATTGGAGATGCCTGAACGGCCCACAGCCATAATCTGCTACAACGATATGCAAGCGATTGGAGTCATGCAGACTCTTCAACAGGCAAACTTGCGTATCCCGGAAGATATCTCGGTAACAGGTTTCGATGATATTCCTCTGGCAGAGTTCCTTTATCCGGCCCTGACTACATATTCGCAGCCCATTTGGGAACTGGGACAAATGGCAGCCAGAGTCGCCTTGTGCTTACTCGGTGAAAACGTGAATGAGTCACTTGTGTCTGAGCCCTTCATCACGATGCATGGTCGCCTAATTGTGCGACGGTCTACTGCCGCGCCGGCTACGGAGGCACAAGTAGAACAGGCAAGATGACCTTCATAGACAATTGATAGCGTTCTGCGAATATCCAACTGGATGGTGCAGAATGCGTTTTCTTAATACAAGTTCACACTACAATATAAGGAGGTGAAATGGCAAGAACCACGACTAAGTGAAAAGTGTTAAGTTGTTAAAAGCACGTCAAAAAAGGATAAAGGAGAAAATCCCATGTTCGTCAAAAAATTGAATTTGCTTGTTGTGAGCGTTACAATTCTGGCGCTCTTGGCGGCCTGTGCTCCCGCACAACCCACAGAGCCTGCGGCATCAGGAGGTGATGGAACGATCAAAATCGGGCTCACTATGAAGTTCGACGATCTGTGGCTGACCACGCTGCGGGATGCGATGACCACTTATGCCGCGAGCCAACCGGGAGTGGAGTTAATTGCGGTCGACTCCAAGGAAGATGTGGCGACTCAGCTGGGTCAGGTGGAAAACTTCGTGGCGCAGGGGGTAGACGCTATCATCATTATCCCAGCCAACACAGATGCCGCCGATCCCATGACGAAAGCCGCCCAGGACGCGGGCATTCCCCTGGTGTACGTCAACCGAATCCCTTCGAACTTGCCTGAAGGGGTGGCTTACGTTGGTTCTGACTCCATTCAGGCTGGCATTATGCAGGCGGAATGGCTTGCCGATAAACTTGGCGGCAAGGGAAATGTCGTCATCATGAATGGCGACCTGGCTCAGGAAGCTGCCCAGAAGCGCACCGAAGGGGAAAAACAAGTGTTTGCCAAATTCCCGGAT
>DAINRK010000185.1:0-8233 GCA_036741855.1 Anaerolineales bacterium | reverse complement strand
GTTGGCGCGTGGCGGGGTGCGTTCGCCGATATCCATGTCCCTGTCAGGCACGCGGTAACGTGGTGTCGTGGGTATCGCATTCAATCCATAATGGAGGTTCACATGATTCAGCGTAAGAGAATCCTCTTGAGCGTTCTGTTGATCGTTGTGTTGTCTCTGAGCCTATGGATGGTGAATATGACTCCAGTGGAAGCTTCACCACTCTACGCGCCCAAGACCAAGACGCCGACACCCACGGCCACTCCCAGCGGCCCGACCGCGACGCCTCTACCTGCTGGCAATTACTATGTCTCGATCGCAGGAAGCGACTCCAATAATGGTAGTCAGGCTTCGCCCTGGCGACACATCCAGTATGCGATGGATCGCGTGGTTGCGGGCAGCACCGTCTACGTGATGAACGGCGTGTATGACGAAACTGTCACGTTCCGTAATTCCGGCTCGGCGGGCGGTGGATATATCACCCTGCAGAATTTCTCAACCGACACACCTGTAATTGATGGAACAGGATTGCCCATCGTTAGCGAGACGGGCCTGGTTGTGATCGAGAACAGGGCTTACGTCAAGTTAATCGGTTTCGAGATCCGCGACCTGCAAGCGGGGGGAAGCACATCGGTCTTCCCTGCAGGTATCTGGATTCGAGGCAACGGTGACCATATAGAAATCCGCAACAACAAGGTGCATAACATCGAGAACAGTTGTAGTCACTGCGGCGCGCACGGAATTGCTGTGTACGGCCGCGATCCGAATGCTTCCATTCACGATCTCATTATAGATGGCAACGAGGTCTACGACCTGCAGACCGGTTGGAGCGAATCGATGGTGTTGAACGGTAACGTGGAGTTTTTCACGGTCTCGAACAACATCGTGCATGATAACGACAACATCGGCCTTGACTTTATCGGCTTCGAAGGCGAGAATCCCGATCCTGTCCTTGACCGCGCCCGCGACGGCATCGTAGTGGGCAATCTCGTGTATAACATCAACTCGTTTGGCAACCCCGCCTATGGCAACGAGCGCAGCGCCGGTGGCATCTACGTGGATGGTGGTACGCGCATCGTCATTGAGCGCAACAAAGTGCATGATTCCAATCTTGGCGTTGAACTGGGAAGCGAACACGCGGGCAGGAACACCAGTTTCGTCACACTCCGCAACAACTTCCTCTACAACAATACGCAAGCGGGGATTGCCTTTGGCGGATACGACAAACGGCGCGGCAGCACCGAAAACTGCGTGATTGTCAACAACACGCTCTATAACAACTTCACACAACGCGATTGGGGCGGCGAAATCTATATTCAGTTCGACACACGCAACAACATCGTCAAGAACAACATCATCTTTGCCCACGATGGACGGCTCTTCATCAATAACTGGAGCTCTGTGATGACTGGCAACGTGATCGACCGCAATCTTTTCTTTGCGGTCGGCGGCGGTTCGAACGGCACATGGGTTTGGCACAACGTCTACTACACCACATTCGCCTCATATCAAAGCGCGTCGGGTAACGATGGGACCAGTCTCATCGGGCTTGACCCGTTGCTTGTGAATCCAACCAGCGGCGATTTGCACATCAATACAGGTTCGCCAGCCATCAACGCGGGCGAGAATCTTCCCAGCAATCAAATGGGAACCGTGGATATCGACGGTAATGCGCGCATCATCAACGGCACAGTGGACATCGGCGCGGACGAAAAGTAACGCATCTTCAAGTAGGGGCGGACGGCTGTCCGCCCCTATAGGAGACCAATGAAAATTATAAGCATCGGTAAATTTCGCGGACTACAACAAATCTCCTCCTCGCGTGGCATCTTCACTATACTGGCACTGGATCATCGGCAGAACCTGCGCAAAATGAATCCTGATTTCATTGATGACGCTCAACTTTCGCGTTTCAAACTGGACGTCACCTCAGCGCTCGCCTCCCAAGCGACCGGCGTTCTCCTCGACCCTGAAGTTTCCGCCGCCCAAGCTATTGCCGCGCGCGCAATTCCAAACAACGTTGGCTTCGTGGTTGCAACTGAATCTACCGGCTATATAGGTGACTCGACTGCACGTCACGCGCAAATCATCCCTGGTTGGGGAGTTGAAAAAGCTAAACGCATGGGTGCAAGTGCAGTCAAATTACTGGTGTATTACCATCCTGATTCTTCTCTCGCGCAGGAAATCGAGGCCTTCACCTCCCAGGTCGCGGAGGAGTGCATCAAGTATGATTTGGTCTTTATGCTTGAACCACTTTCATATTCATTGCATGAAAGTAAAAAACTAGCTGCTGATGAAAAACGTTATGTTGTAGTGGAAACGGCAAAACGATTAACGCCGCTGGGCGTAGATATTCTCAAAGCCGAATTCCCTCTTGATATGAGCGAAACGAATGAATCCACATGGCTGGAGTCCTGCAAGGAAATTTCGTCAGCATCCATCGTGCCATGGATTCTCCTCTCTGCTGCGGTGGATTATGATACTTTCGTACGACAGGTAGTTGTGGCATGTAACGCGGGCGCAAGCGGAGTTGCCGTTGGGAGGGCGGTGTGGCAGGAAGCCGTGCCAATGAACGGCACAGAAAGAAACGAGTTTCTTGATCGAGTCGCATATCAAAGAATCGCTCGTCTCACGTCTCTATGTTACGCGCTTGCCAAGCCATACACCGATTTTTATCGCGCGGATGCTCCGTTTGATTGGTATAAGACTTATTGATGTTTGATGTCCTTGTTGCCGGCGAAATTAATCCAGATTTGATTCTTTCAGGAAACGTTGTTCCTGAATTTAATCAAGTCGAAAAGCTTGTGGATAGCGCGACACTCGCTATTGGCTCATCCTCTGCGATCTTTGCATGTGGGGCTGCACGGCTTGGACTCAAAGTTGCGTTCATCGGTGTCTGTGGTGATGACGTCTTCGGTCGCTTTATGCTTGATGAAATGCAAAAAAGAAATGTGGATGTCAAGGACGTGATTGTTTCCTCAGATGAGCAAACTGGACTTAGCCTTATCCTCAATACCCAAACCGACAGAGCAATTCTCACTCACCTTGGCCTGATCCCCGCGTTACGAGCGTCAGACATCTCTGATATGCTGCTTCGTCAATCCCGTCATTTGCATGTTGCCTCTTATTTTCTGCAAACAGCGCTTCAACAGGACCTACCAGGCCTCTTTCACCGCGCGCATTCGTTTGGATTGACGACCTCGCTGGATACAAACTACGACCCGTCTGAAAAATGGTTAGGCTTCGACGAACTACTTTCTACTACAGATATCTTTCTCCCCAATAAGATCGAAGCGCTTTCAATAACACGATCGGATGATATTGAATCCGCTGCAGAGCAGCTTGCAAATAAAAGTAGACTCGTCGTTATTAAACTGGGCCCGGAGGGCGCGCTGGCCAGTCACCACAAGGAAATAATTCGCGTTGAATCAATTCCTGTTAAAGCCGTTGATACGGTCGGCGCGGGCGATTCGTTCGATGCCGGCTTTATGTATGGATATCTGAACGATTGGGTATTGCAAAAATCACTGCAGTTGGCTTGCATCTGCGGAGCTTTATCCACACAACAAGCGGGTGGCACGGATGGACAGCCTACACTGGGTGAAGCGTTGGCTCTTCTGCCATGATCCTTTGTATAACCCCCAATCCGGCTATCGATCGAACCCTCATCTTGCCCAACCTGGTCTTGGGCAAAGTTCATCGTGCAGAGAAGGTCATTGTGGCTGCTGGGGGCAAAGGATTGAATGTCGCACGTGCCGTCTACATACTAGGTGGCCAAGCAATGTGTATGGGATTTGTAGGTGGCCATAATGGCCGCTTGCTTGCAGACCTGGCGCAAAATGAGGGAATAAATACTTCCTGGACATGGATTAACTCTGAAACACGTACTTGTACAATCCTTATCTCTCAAAATGGTGATGCTACGCTGATCAATGAACCTGGTATACCTGGCTCAACGGCAGACTGGGCGCGGCTGCAAGTCGATGTACGCGAACATATTCCTGCCGCAGGTCAAGTATGTATATGCGGCAGTTTGCCTCCGAATTCTACTGCTGATGACTTGCACAAACTATTAGGAATGTTAATGAGCTCGGGTAAGCAGGTCTGGGCCGATACCAGTGGTATTGCACTAGATACACTTCTTACATATCCTGGCATTTGCATTAAAGTCAATGGCGATGAAATCGGTAAGTCAATTGGATTTGAAGTTAATGATGTGCCATCTGCGAAGCGCGCGTTGATGGATCTTATTAAACGGGGTATAGCTGCTTGCATAGTAACGCTGGGAGCTGGAGGAGCGCTGCTTGCAACACAAATAGGACGATGGTACGTCCAGCCACCCAGTGTGCGCGTAGTCAGTACAGTGGGAAGTGGAGATTCTTTTCTGGGCGGCTTTCTCAATGCATTAGATAATGGCAGGGATTGGTCTGAAGCTCTATGTGAGGCTGTCGCCGCCGGCACCGCAAACGCGTTGTCAGAAGGTGGGGGGCAATTTAGATTTCTTGAGTATAAAGAAATTCAGTCGCAGGTACAAGTCGAATCGTGGTGACTTTTTAGTTTCGATTATCTACTATTCAGACAATAATTCACAATGACATAATTTTCGTTTACCTCGAATGAATCGCTGGCATACGGTAAAATTCCAGTAATCATTCACGGCTAGTGAGGAGGCTCCTATGTCTCAATACGATTTGTTTAGTGCTGGTCAAACTAAATATTCATCACTGGATGAATTGTTCGATGAAATGAAACGCATGAAAGATGATCCGCTTGCGAATGCAGGGACGAATGTGGTCATCAGCCGGGGTAACCCGCAGGCGAAATTAATTATCGTTGGTGAGGCGCCAGGCCCGGAGGAAAACATCAAGGGCAAACCATTTGTTGGTCGCGCTGGCCAGTTGCTCGACAAGATTCTGCAATCAGCGGATTTTGATCCCGAAAAAGATGTATACATTACCAACTCTGTTTTTCGCATGCCACCTGGAGAGGATGGAAAGTCTTTTCGTAAACCCACTACGGAGGAAATAGAATACTATCGCCCGTTTGTATTTGAAATTATCCGCTTGATCGACCCCGTAATTATGTTGCTGACAGGAAATGTTGCATGTCAGTCCATTCTCGGAAAGACTGGCATTACAAGCCTTCGTGGCAAGTGGACTCAAATGGATGAACGTTGGGTCATGCCAATCTTCCACCCTTCGTATTTATTGCGTAACCCAACCCGGGACCCCGGCTCCCCAAAAGCGTTAATGTGGGAAGATATGAAAAATGTCCGAAAAAAGTATGATGAATTGGTGAAAAAATAAATCACCACTCGCAGCCAGGCGCCGTGTTTATGTTTGCTGACACTCCCACACGTTTGTACATGGTGACATTTGTATATGGCCTTCCCAATATTCCATCATGGATTGCCCAGGATCTTAAGCGAATACTACTTCCCGCTTTGGATGATCGAAACGGATTTGAGTCGTCCAGCTTCTTGCTGAAATCGCCTCCTTCTTCGAACCCGGCCTGAATCTCGTTCATCAGGCGTCTCCCTAACTGATACGAAAAGCCATATCTCTCAAAGATAACCGCATTGTGATAATACAATGGCTCCATATAATACATGTCATGCCCCAGACTGGACATAAAATCCTCAAACGCCGTCAATGCATACTGGAGCGAACGTAATCCGTGCCTTATCTGCCCGGGGGAAAGTCCTGCTTTAAGGGCCGATTTCTCAGCTTCGATGTTCCTGATTCGAATGCCAAACTGAGTGGGTCTTCCATCGGGCATCCTATCCACGTTGAATCTTGGTGAATTTGGATCATTCAAGATATAAAGCAATACATAAATCTGTCCATTCATACTATCTGCAAGATGGGCGTATAAAATGGGATCAGGAAAATTTTTTCGGTGGTACACCATCATTTCAACATCGCTGGTGCCCTCCGAAAAGCGGAATTGCAGCAAGTCCTGGTCATGGACCAAATCAGAAAGATTAAATTTTTCGATCAGCTCTTTTGGAACATAACGTGCATAAATCGCCCGTTTTTCTTTTTCAGGAAGTTTATTGATTCCGCCAATGGTTGAAGGTTGCATTCTTGGTTGGTTCTTGATTTTGTAGTCGATTTTTGCGCAACTGCTTTTCAGATTAACTGCCCGTGCCTAAAAACAGCCCCTCTGGCCATCAAATCATCTGACTCTTGCTTCACGTTCTGCACTGCGCGCCTCATCACGTTTTGCAATTGTGGCACGCTTGTCGTATGCCTTCTTTCCTTTTGCCAGTGCAATCTCGATCTTCGCGCGCCCATTTTTGAGATATACCCGCGTTGGAACCACCGTCATGCCTTTGATGCGAACGTTATTCCATAGTTCACGTATTTGCTTCTTATGTAAAAGAAGTCGACGTCTCCTTTTCGGGTCATGATTAAAACGGTTGGCTTGCTCGTAGGGAGCAATATGTGCTTCGACCAGCCATGCCTGTTCACCGTTTTCGATATCGACATAGGACTCCTGAATGCTGATTTGCCCTGCACGAATGGATTTGATTTCGCTCCCTTGCAAGGCGAGACCGGCCTCAAACTTCTCCAGCAGAAAATACTCAAAGCTCGCCTTGCGATTGGTTGCTACAACTTTTACGTTATCATCCATGATTTGATATTACCACAACCCTTCGACTCGCCTGCACATGCGCCGGGTGCAAGTGTCGCTTGTCGCTCAGGGCGAATCGTTAATCTCACCTTTCCTTATCCCCACTTCAGAATTGCCAGCCCGGCGAGCAAGCGAAGGATTGCAAATAAGATCAATGAATTGGAAAGTCCTAGAAGATCCGCAATAACAGGCCCGCCAAGCGAGCCGAGCAACACAGCCGCGTTGAGCGTAATGTTGTACCACGCCAGGTGTGGAGGGCGATCATTGGCAGGGATATATTCAAGCATGTAATTTGCGAATGCTCCGTTGACCAGGGCAAAAACGAGACCACCGAATAGCGATATACCGTAAAAGTGCCACACCGCGCTGGACATGGAAAGCAGGAATGGGTACACCGCCATTCCGATCACACCCCAGGCTGTCACATTTTTATTGCCACTTCTATGTACAAAATTTCTCAGCTGGGTTGAGCCGATCAGAACGGTCAGGTAAAAAAGAGCTGTGCCAATTCCAATATGATCATCCTTGAGATGAAGTTCGTTCACATAGTAGAGAGGAAAAATTGGAATTGCAATGTACTGCGTACCGTGAAACGCAAGCATGCACAACAAAATTCTTCTGAACGATGTTCCCCAAATGTCGAGGCGAAGGGTGGTGGCGATGCGTCGGGATGAAGTTGTTGCTTTAATCGAAAAAGCCTGAGGCGATGATTGAGTCGTTCCGTCGCTTCTAGCCGAAGGATTCGAATACGTATGCAAGGGCCGGACGAAATACAAATGGACGCTGCTCATCCCTGCACCAAAGGCTCCAATTGCAAAAACGATTTGATAGCCTAATGGGAAAGTAGAGTTGTCGAGAATGGTTCCGCTAATAAGAGAGGTTATCATGAATGCTATGGATAACATGATGTTACGAATACCTGCGACATGAGCGCGATACTCACTTGGAACCGCTTCTGCAAAAAGTGCATTAAACCCGACTCCAAGTGGAGTGAGAGGGATTGCCATTAGAAAGGTAATCGCGATCATGGCCCAGATTTGTCCTTGTGCATCAAAGAGCCAGGGCAGAAAAATAAAAAATAAGAATCCGATGCGATAAAAGACAGAGGTCCAAAAGATGGCCTTGCCTTTGTTTCGTGTTTGAAGCCAGCCACCGGATGGGATGGCGAGAAAGAGACTAACGATGGCAGACATTGCGCCAATAAGGCCGATTTGAAAGCCTGTGGCTCCAATACGTGCGGCATAGATGTTGAGGAAGTTTACAGCAGAACCGCTGAGCACGCCGAACCAGGCAATATCTAAATAGAGATGCAGGAAGTTTGAACGAAATTCTGGAGGAACATCGGTCTGCTGAAATAATTTTGTTAGCATGGCGGGGTGGATTATATTCGTGATTGACTTTTAGCCAACGATTAATTCTGATAATTATTCGATGTTGCCTCACTACTTGGAGCGGTAAATTAGCCGGAAATTCCTTTCGTAGGTGAATTGTAGGTTTGTGGTTGTATAATATTAGCTTAGAATCGGGAATGACCAATCTTTTTATGAATATAATGACAGATCAGAGTGTTCTTTTGTGAACATTTTAATCTAACCAGTTACGCGTCAGGCATATAGAC
>DAINRK010000184.1:0-8236 GCA_036741855.1 Anaerolineales bacterium | reverse complement strand
CCATTGGGGCAATACCAGACAGGGATGCGATGTCCCCACCAAAGCTGGCGGCTGATGCACCAGTCCTTGATGTTCTCAAGCCAATTGAAATACACCTTCTCGAATCGTTCAGGTACGATTTTGATGCGGCCATCTTTCACAGCTTCAAGCGCGGCTTTTGCCAGTGGCTCAATCTTCACAAACCATTGCGTGGAAATCATCGGCTCGACAATTTCACCACCGCGTTGTGAGCGCGGGATCGTTGTTCGATATGGCTCAGTCTTGATGACAAGACCGGCCTTTTTCATGTCTTTCCATAGGTTTTCGCGGCCCACGAATCGATCCTGACCCTGGTACGGCCCGCCGTTTTCGTTGAGCTGCGCCGCTTCGTCCAGAATGGATATGATCGGCAGGTTATGACGCTGTGCGATCAGGTAGTCGTTCGGGTCATGACCCGGAGTCACTTTGAGCGCGCCGGTGCCAAACTCGCGCGATACATAATGATCGGCAATCACAGGAATCTCGCGATTAAGTATCGGCACGATCACATACTTGCCAACATATTTTTTGTATCGATCATCATCGGGGTGAACAGCCACGGCTGTATCACCGAGAATTGTCTCCGGGCGGATGGTGGCTACTGGAATAAACTCATCTGATTCTTTCAATTTGTATTTGAAGTAATATAGCGTTGCATCTTCTTCCTCATATTCCACTTCCAGATCAGAGACCGCGGTCCGCAGCCCTGGTGACCAGTTAATTAAACGGGGACCGCGATAGATGAGTCCTTTTTCATAGAGGCGCACAAAAGCCTCTCGCACTGCCCGACTCAGGCCCGCGTCCAGCGTGAATCGTTCGCGCGACCAATCACATGACGCGCCGAGTCGGCGAATCTGAGTCGAGATGATGCTCCCGTATTTTTTCTTCCAATCCCAGGTACGTTTGACAAATTCCTCGCGCCCGAGTTCTTCACGAGTCACTTCCTCTGTCCTTAATAAATGTCTTTCCACCATCAACTGTGTCGCGATACCCGCGTGGTCAGAGCCTGGCACCCAGAGCGTAGGGACGCCCTTCATGCGGTGATAGCGGGTCATCAAATCTTCGACACTGACGAACATGGCATGACCCACGTGCAGTTCGCCAGTTACGTTGGGAGGAGGGATAGTGATAACGAACGGCTTTATGTTTGGGTCGAAACCCAGTTTGTTGGGATCGTTCCACGGTTTGAAATATCCCCCTGTCTCCCACATCGCATAGATGCGCGGCTCAGTGGATTTAAAATCATAGGCTTTCGGTAATTCCTGTTTAATCATTCTTTCTCCTGTACGATGCTTTGACGGGTCTGAGACCCGTCAAGAGCATATAAACTCCAGTCCTTTATGTAGAATATTTTCAAAATCGTTTGGAAATTCGTGCGCCATCTCTGGATAATTTTCAAACATCAACGGAATATCTTTCTGTGTGAATATTTCTTTGATTTGCCGGAACATTTCATAACGCGGATCCTTTCCGCCGGAGATCAAGACACCTCTTACCTTTGCTGAATCTGTCCAGCGATTTAATTCATCGAGATTGATTGTTCCGGGAACGACTGCGATAAATCCGTTTGCTTTTATTCGTTCACTCAAGACAAGTTCGATGGCGCGCGCCGCGCCTTGAGAAAATCCAGCAATGATAATTTTGTTGATATCAACTGGATATTTTTTGATCAGTGAATTGAAATGCCCAACAATTTCATCCATGGCCTTCTCGCGATCATCCCACACAAAAGAAAGCGGAGATGACGGCTGCGACGATTGTGCGATTGCCAGAATCCATCCATGGTTGACAGCAGATTCCCAAAATGGAACATCACGCTCGGCACTGCTATTGCGTGCGTGCAAAACTATTAATAAGGGAAATGGACCTGTGCCATCTGGTTGATACACAAACAATTCAGGGTCTGCTGTTGCATGCTTGCGCTTTTCCTCTGAAAGAGCAACAAGGCGTTCAAATTCGGGATCACCTTGCAAAGGGTCCAGGTCTGAATCTGAACGCAGTCGTTCCTCCGCCCACCACACGCCGCGCTTCAAGGCCTCATCAAAAGCCTTCAAAGCCCGCTCCTTTTGGCCGGTAACAGAATAAAGGCAAATGCGCCAATAGAAAGTGTTGCTATCCCGCTGCGGATACTCTACTGCAAGTTTCTCGGCAACTGTGAGTGCGTCAACGTACTTCCCTTCGTGATAAAACTGGAAGAGTGCCTCGGATTTCTTGAAAAACTCCTGCGCGTTAGACATTCAATACCTTCTATATTCGATCCTCATGATTTGGGATTCGGGAATGATCGTAACACCCGATCCCTATTTAACAAAAACACGCCTCGTCCATCATGAGGACGACAGGCGTGCCGTGGTACCACCTCAGTTCGTTGATTTTCTAAACACAAAGGACACAAAGATCTCTAAGGATTTAATCAACGCTCTCTGTGACTGGCTATTTCCAGTCCATGCTATAACGGGCAACCCCGTGACGGTCTACTCGGCTATGACCTTTCTTCGTCAATACTTCAAGGCGACTTCAGCGATTGTTTTCTGTGAAGGCTTCCAGCCAAGGGCCTTCTTCTCTATCAGTCCACAAATTACTTACTACTCCTGAATGGTTAGGATTATATGCTTGAGAAAACAGCACGTCAAGAAGCTATCTTATTGGAATGCTCTATTAATACTATCATTTTGCTATAATTTCGGTTGTGATTACCGCGCTCCACTACATCATCGCTGCCTTGGCCGCGGTTGCCGCGGGTGGGGTTAATGCCATTGCAGGCGGTGGGACCCTCATCACTTTTCCCATCCTGACTTTTCTAGGCATCCCTGCTGTAACCGCGAATGTGACGAACACGGTTGCGCTTTGCCCCGGCTATTTCGGCGGGACACTCTCACAATGGAATGATTTGCAGGGACAAAAGAATCGCTTATGGCTGGTCGTCCCCGCCAGCATCGGGGGTGGGGTACTTGGGGGATTTCTTCTTTTACAGACAGGCGAAAGGCTATTCCGGGAGTTAGTACCATATCTCATTTTGCTTGCATCTATATTACTTGCGATCCAAGACCCCGTCCGCGCGTGGTTGGTACGCCGTCTGGGAGAAGGTCATGGTGCCAGTTTGGAAAAACTCTCATGGCTGCCTGTCGGGTTGGCATCCATCTATGGCGGGTACTTTGGTGCGGGTCTGAGTGTGATCGTCTTGTCTGCATTGGGATTGACGATTGAAGATTCATTGACGCGTCTCAATGCGCTCAAGCAGGCAGTTGCGTTCGGTGTCAATATAGCGGCGGCGATCTTCTTTCTGTTCTCAGGGCAGGTCATCTGGTCAGTGGCATTTGTCATGGCAATCGGCGCGTTGATTGGGGGCGTCTTGGGAGGCAAACTCGCAGGCAGAATCAAGCCGTCTCAGCTTCGCTGGACAGTTGTCATTATTGGTGTAGTGATTTCAATCATTTACTTTATGCGCGGGTAAATATTTTTATCAACATCGGTGGTTGAGTAGTCCTGCGTGTTCGTTGCAGGTCGTATCGAAACCACCAGGCTGCAAAGCAACTCTTGTTACAAAATTATATATGTGCATGTTGGTCTCGATATGTCCCGCAAAAATCATGCGGGACTACTCGACCAACGGGGTTCACTTAAAATCGAATATAATCCCCGTCCTGAAATAAGAATTGGAGGTTTCATTGCGAAAACTTTTGTTGATTTTATCTATTGTTCTTACTGCCAATGTGTTGTTAACGGCATGCGCATCCAATACCAACGCGCCGGTAAATGCTGTTGAGAATTATTTGAACGCCCTCGTCGAAAAAGACGAAAACCGGCTCTCCACACTTGTTTGCGGAGAATGGGAGGATGACGCGCTGATCGAACTCGATTCATTTCAGGCGGTCACCACGCGGCTCGAAGGTCTAGCCTGTGAGCAAACAGGAACAGATGGCAACATTGCACTTGTTCATTGCAATGGCAAGATCATCGCCAGCTATGACACCGAAGACCAGGAAATCGATCTCTCTGTACGCACCTACGAAGTGACACAGGAGGGCGGGGATTGGCTGGTATGCGGGACACGCTAGATTCTTCTAAACACAAGGAGCACAAAGGTTCTTTCTTCGAGTCCTTCGTACCCTTTGTGTTTAAAGTCTTTTCGCCTGAAAACATTTGGGCGTTTTTGCTTTTTCTCATCGTGATCGCGTTGATCATTTTTACGACGGATAAAAGTCCCCTCTGGATCTATCAGG
Organism: Anaerolineales bacterium; assembly: GCA_036741855.1. Classification (GTDB taxonomy): domain Bacteria; phylum Chloroflexota; class Anaerolineae; order Anaerolineales; family Villigracilaceae; genus Defluviilinea. Next base: position 3,995 of record DAINRK010000184.1, on the reverse strand, counting down.
GATTCTAAATGGGACTTTTTGAAATCGGCGTTTCCATCCTGGCCGCATTATTGGTCGGCGTACTGACGCGTGGCGCACTGCGGACGTATCTTCTGCTCGCGCTCAGCGTACTGGCTGTTTATTGGTTCCAGCCAGTCATTCCGTTACGCTCCTTTGATTTCTGGCTGCCATCCCTTTCACTGGCCCTGGTAATTCTGGTCTGGTTCATTACTTCTCAGACTGAGTCATGGAGCTCTCGTGAAAACCTTTATGGATTAATGATCATTATTGGGCTCGTGACAATCTTGGACCTCTCGCGTTACCTTTTTCCCAATCTGCTCCTTACAGCGACCATTCCTCCACAGTTCATTCCTTTTCTTGTTTTTGTCATTGCCCTGGCAGTTGTAATCTTATTTCTGGTGCGGCTGTCACGCACACATAGATGGATATTGTCAGCCGCAATCATCTTGTTGATTGTCATTCTCGTAATTCTCAAATCCCCGATTCTCTCTCTGCGTGCAAGTGTTTTTCTAGGCCAGTTCACAAATCGCTCTGCAGAAAATGCATCAGCTTCAGATTTGCGCTGGCTTGGTTTCTCTTACATTGCTTTCCGCCTCATCCACGTTCTGCGCGATAAACAAACGGGACGATTGCCCGAACTCACTCTGTCAGAATTCGCGACCTATGTCGTTTTCTTCCCATCCCTTTCTGCAGGTCCAATAGACCGCGCCGAACGCTTCGCGCAAGACCTCCGAAAGGATTTCGCTCTTACACAGGAGGAAACTCTTTTGGGCGGTCAGCGCCTTGCTATTGGGCTTTTCAAGAAATTTGTCGTTGCTGACACCCTGGCCTTGCTCGCCTTGAATGATGCACTTGCCACTCAAGTAAGCGCAACTGGCTGGATGTGGATCGTCCTATACGCGTATACATTCCAAATTTATTTTGACTTTAGTGGTTACACTGATATAGCCATTGGTATTGCACGCCTGATTGGAATAAAACTCCCTGAAAACTTTTCTTCGCCGTACACTAAGCCCAACCTTACGCAGTTTTGGAACAACTGGCACATGACGCTCACACAGTGGTTTCGGTCGTATTTTTTCAATCCTTTCAATCGTTGGATACGCGGCTATAGAAATATTCCTGCATGGCTGATGATCCTGGTCGGCCAACTTGCGACGATGGTTCTCATCGGCCTGTGGCATGGAATCACATGGAACTTTGTTCTGTGGGGAACCTGGCATGGCATCGGACTTTTCCTGCAAAATCGTTGGAGTGATTTCGTCCGCCTGCGCCTACCAAACATAGGACAAAACACGCGCCTTCAATCTGCTTTACAATTCGGCGGTGTGTTGTTTACATTTCATTACGTGGCGCTGGGATGGGTCTTCTTTGCATTGAGCAACCCGACCCTCTCGTGGCAGGTATTTCTCGCGCTGAGCGGAGTGAGCCGTTAGGCGAACGAAGTCGAAGCGTGATGTTTCATATAACGCTGCGCTTCGACTGCGAGCGGGGCAAACACCCGCTCTCCGCTCAGCGCGAAAAAATAACAATATGCAACAAAACAAACCTCGTCTTTTCGGAGTTCTCTTTAAAGCAATAGTGCTCTTTGCTTTATTCAACTTCGCATTTATCTTTTTAAGAGATATTCCTTTTGGAAAATTCTCCTTATATAACAGCTTCTTCCCAGGACGTGAACGGCTGCCATTTGGTGATCATCCACACGCATATAACTTGAACATGTTTGATCTGGATGCTATGTTCGCGTCTCATGTACTGACAGGGACAACAAAAACGCCGGATGAATATCGCGTTTTGCTTATCGGCGATTCATCCGTGTGGGGTACACTGCTCAAGCCCGAAGAGACGCTTGCAGGTCAATTGAATTCGCTAGCGATTCCTGCATGTGGAAAAACAGCGCATGTATACAACCTGGGCTACCCTTATATCTCTTTGATGCAGGAGTTGATGACCCTCGATGAAGCATTGCAATATCAGCCTGATATGGTTATCTGGTTAATCACCCTGGAGTCCCTGCCCAGTGATAAACAATTCGGGTCACCGCTGGTCGCAAATAATCCCGACCGGGTTCACGAATTGATTGCAAAATATGGATTGGAGGCGTACACGAATGACGAGGCGCTGATCCACGCGTCGAAATGGGATCAGACATTTGTGAGTCGGAGGCGGGCAGTAGCGGACCTCCTGCGGCTACAGATTTATGGAGCATTGTGGGCAGCTACCAGCATCGACCAATACTACCCTGAAAGCTACGAGCGCGCGCAGATCGACCTGGAAGCCAGTGAGGATTTTCATAAGTTGAAATCACTGAAGAACACGCTCGCATGGGATATCCTTGATGCAGGCATGTCGGCTGTGCCTAACACAATCCTTGTCAATGAACCGATCCTCGTCAGTAACGGCCTCAACAGTGACATCCGCTATAATTTCTTTTATCCGCGCTGGGCTTTTGATGAATATCGTATGTTGCTAGGTGAATTCGCTGTGGAACGCAACCTTCCTTACCTTGATCTGTGGAATATTACCCCAATTGAGGAATTTACAAATAGCGGCGTGCATCTTACTCCCGCGGGCGAAGCAATGCTCGCCAATAAAATTGCCCCCGCAATCCAGATGAATTGCAACAAACAGGAATCATGAAATACAAATTCTTTTTTCTCTTTTTGATATTGACTTTGATAACGGCCTGTTCATCAGGACAGCAGTCAACGCCGATCGTTTCTCAATCGAGGGACACTTTTGTCTCCGCTCCGGATGCGATTCAATCTCAGCCGACAGCTGATTCGGAATCCCAGACGATTATCCCGGCTGCAACCGTTCCCGCTTCCACTGCCACACCAAAGCCGCCGCTCGAAAAAGATGCGTGGATGAAGATGCCTGTTGTACCCATCGACATAAGTGACCGCGCGCGTGAGATCTATGAACTTGGTCTGGAAATGGGTAATGATCCAACACACTTCTCGATCATCGGCGATTGCCAGAACGTCTCGTCTTATTTCCTGTCCACCTTTGACAAGCCCGGCGATTTCAGTCTTGGCGACAAATATAGCTACCTTCAACCAACTATTGATTATTATCAAGGTTCCTACTCGCGTGTCAGTTTGGCTGTGAAGGGGGGGTTCAACGCCGCAGCCGTGCTTTCTCCTTTGCGTTCCGATCCAAAATCCTGCAACTCAAACGAATCGCCACTGGACTGCGAGCTACGCGTCTGGAAGCCATCCATCGTCATTGTCAGCATGGAAACGTGGTGGTCTGAAAAACCCGCAGCGGAATACGATAAATACATGCGCCGCGTACTTGATCGTATTATTGAAACAGGTGCTGTGCCGATCATCGCGACCAAAGCCGATAACCTGGAGGGCGATTACAGCATCAATACAACCATCGGGCAGATCGCTTATGAATATGATATTCCTTTGTGGAACTTCTGGATGGCTCTTCAGCCGTTAGCTGACCACGGATTGAGTGGTGATGGTTTCCATTTGACATTTGCCCGCAACTTCTTCGATGATCCTGCTCGAATGCGAAGTGCGTGGCCCTGGCGCAATCTCACGGCGCTCCAAACATTGGATGCTGTGCGAAGGGGATTGACCGAAGCACAACCGTAACGATCCCTCATTGCTACGTTAATAGAATGGTCTTCTCTCCTTGAGAAGCAACCTAATTTTCCCCAAATTTGCTTTACATCTTGACAAATTAGAACAAGTGTTCTATATTAAGGCATCGGTTTTCCATGCATTCTAAGTGGCCCTTTGAGCTTGCCGATCAGGACCACAGGAGGTTTCCATGAAACGCTCGGTGCCAATCAGTTTTAAATTACTCCCCTTTCTTGAGAGCACTGCCCACAAACGCGGCTTGATTTTCGGAGCGATTATCCTCGTCGCGCTGCTTGCATTTGAAGTCTTTAACTACTCCAGTACCTTTTTCGCGTTGAGTGATATCCTTGGTAATCTTTCCTTCGGACCTCACCGCTGGGCAACTATCCTCGCGTTCGC